>USHK01000037.1 GCA_900554375.1 uncultured Sutterella sp. | reverse complement strand
GATTCATGAGCGTCTCGTGGGCTCGGAGATGTGTATAAGAGACAGTCATGGACTCGAGCTATCTGAAAGCCGGTCCGCTTATCTCCAACGGCGGTTCAGGCTGGGCTATTAACCGTGAAGGATACAAATGGAGCAAGGACAATCAAAAAGAAATTGACTCAGGCGTCATCCTCAAAGCCGACACGATTGAAGAGCTGGCAAAGAAGCTTGGCATTTCCGATCCCTCTGCACTTACAGCTACCGTCAAACGCTGGAATAGAGAGTTGAGAGAGAAAGGTTTCGACACGGAATACGGCCGTACGCTGACAGCAGACCCGAATATGAAGGCTGTCTTTGTGGGACGTGACGTGAAGAGCTGGTCAGCACCGATTGAAGAAGGACCTTTCTACGCAGTGAAACTTGTACCTGTCACTTACCATACGATGGGGGGTCCGAAAAAGTCTGTGAAAGCGGAAGTTTTGGATCCGTTTGGTCAGCCGATTCCGCGTCTTTATGTTGCAGGTGAGCTCGGCTCTACTTGGGGGTTGACATACCAAGGAGCATGCGCCAACGCGGACGCAATGGTTTTTGGAAGAGTCGCGGGAAAGAATGCGGCTGCTTTGGAAAACTAGAAGTAATTTTTTAACGTAGGCCGGCCCTGAAGGATTGCGTTAATTCTTCAGGGCGCGGTATTTCTTACTTAGGGAGGAAAGCTTCCGTATTGCTTTGTCGAATAGAGCTCGGGAATGTCTGTTGAAAAAAATGAATATGTTGTTCACTTCTCCGAATTCGTAAAACTTGCCGTTTAGTTTCCTCTTTGTGTGATCGTACTGTTGCGGACTTGGCGACACTAACTGGAAACCGTATAGGCAAAAACAACAAATATTTACTTGGAACAAATTCTAAGAGATCAGTCCAAAACCTCAGCCCAATGATTGAATTGCCTGTTTTCTTGGGAGAAGACTAACGCCGCTCTTAGCAAATTGCACTGTGGTAGCTGGTTTCCGTACTGTCGAGTCTTTATTTGTCGAACGGCTTCTTGAAGGAGAGCTTCCGGAGAATCACCATTTCGACAATACTTGAATTCCAGGACCCAGTAGTTTTTATTAGTTTGAATTTCGAGATCGTTTCTGCCATGAGCATTGTGAGCTTCGCATCTCGCAGTTATTAAGGTGCTAGAGCTGCTTACCATGATGGATACAGCAGCGCGACAGCTCGCTTCACTTGAAAGGGGGAAGGCCTGATAGTCAATTCCTAGGACAATCCGGTTCACTTCTTTCACGAATGAACTGAGATTTCCGTCTTCCAAATAGTCGGCAAGATAACCTTCACCCGCTCGATTTATTGCATTTTTATCCAAGATCGCCTCAGCATAAAGACGTGCCATGGAAACGCTAACTTCTCGATTAGGATAACCTAGTGTTACAGTGGTGCCTCTTACTGCTTTAATTGTCAGGTATCCTGTCTGCGCAAGCAACACTTTGTCATCCAAAATGGAAAATTTTGCAGACAGTGCCAAATCGTCAAGTTGGATTTGCTTTTCGTTTTCATATTCCTCAGGCTTCAATGTAGAGTGAGATTTTAAATATTCAAGCAGAATTCCAGGTTGGCCTCCGCTCTCGTACCAGTAGTTGTCGAAACCATTTGAAGGGAAGTTAAAGAATTTCAGCAAAGACCAAGGAGAAAAGACATGTTGAGAAGCGGTTTTTTCAAAACAAAAGCCATCGTAATTTAATGTTAGTTCCTCCAGCAGTTTATTTTTTTCTATGCCTAGCTGGAGTGAGGCTTGTTCAAGATAATCCGAAAAATACTTTTGTACTTCTTGGTGAGAATAGCCGAGCAAAGAACCGAATTCGGACATTAAAGAAATGTCCGTAAAGTGGTTAAGTTCGGAAAAGATGCTGGTTTGGCTGAATTTTGCAATTCCGGTCATGAAGAAAAATCTTATTGCTCCATCCCATTGTTTAAAGCCGGCGTAGAGCCTCCAGAGTCTCTTTCTGACTTCATCGAACAGCTCTGGTTTATTTAGACAAGAAGTGAGCGGAGTGTCGTACTCATCGAGAAGCAATACTACGGAGTTGTCGGCCTGGAGGGCTAACCAGCCGATAAATGCACGAAGACCTTCCTTATCAGTCTTGATAGGACTAACAAGCCGGTTGACAGTTAAGGTATCAAGAAGGTACTGGTCTAGAAGTTCACTAAATTCTTCTACGGAGGAAAAGTCTTTCAGATTCGAGAAATCTAATCGTATGACTTGATAGGTACAATCGTCTTTCCATAAAGACTCTATTTCGAGACCATGAAAATCTCTTAACCCGTATTTGAAGAGGGATTCGAATGTAGAAAGCAACAAGGACTTTCCGAAGCGTCTAGGCCTCGAAAGGAAAAACTTTTGGCGCTTAGAGGCCAAAGTGTAAATCAACCTTGTCTTATCAACATAAATTTGGCCGCTTTTGCGTAATGCGGAAAAGTCTGAGGTTCCAAGTGGGAGCGGCGCCAAAATTGTTTCCATAAAGCCTCCGATTTGTCCTAATTTTATCAACATAAGTAGTCGCTTATTTAACGCCTCGGAATTCCGCAGTCGTAAGCCTGCGGTAGCTCACGTAATAGCCTCTTAGTTAAGAGATAGCCTTTAAAGTTGGGAGAGGATTTTCAGCGGCTTCCGACAAAAAGAGGCGGCACCAAACAATCAGTAGCCGCCCAGGAGAAATTGAAGGGTTCCGTTATTTTTTAATTTAATCCGTTTAATTGTCCGGCATAGAGGATGAATAGGCGCAGGCACATCATGCCGGCGATTGCCGAAATGCAGCTGAGATAGAAGCAGGCTGCCGAACGGAAAAAGCTTAAGGTAATCGGGACAATCATGCCGATGAAGATTGCGCCGAGCCAAAAGACCCAAGCCCAAACCCCTGTAGTAAATGCACTGAAGGCAATTTTCGCAACTTCTGTACCCGTGATCAGTGAAACCGCGATCATAAAGATGCACATTGCTTCGACCAGAATGATCGGGTATTCAGCCACATGCAGGATGTGCATAGAGGGGTCTTCACGCCGTGCACCGAAGCAAATCGCAAAGAGACGAATGGCAGCGCAGCCGGCCGAAAAACCCGAAGCTACGAACAAGGCAGGAAGGACCGCCGTGTTGATAAGCGGAAAACGAATCAGCGCGGAGATCAGGAAGCCTGTGTAAGCGCAGATCACGACGGCTAGGATCATAACAATCCAGTCCAAAAGCACCCGGAAGTGTGCGAGGAAGTCGGTGAGCGGCTTTAAGAACTTCAACATTGGCAAATCTCTGAAGACTAATAGCGTCAAAACAAAGAGAAGCGGGATGTAAAAGAGCAAAGCCCCAACGCCGATACTCATCACTGAGGTCGGGTTGTAGAAGATCAGAATGCGCCAGAAGTTGAAAGGGTCCGTCAAGTCAAGCACCAGGCATACCATACCCAAAAGGATGGTGACGAGGCCGACGATGGTGGCGGCTTTCATCTGAGGATTGTCGGCGTGAGTTCCTTTATAAAGGTTGATGATGATGGCAAGCGCCACCGCGCCGCCCGAAATACCGGCTAAGAAAAGGTAGACGGCAATAGGCCAGGGCCACGCCACACTTCCGGATAAGCCGGTCGTAAAGTCAATAACGATATCTGTGGTCTGCATATCAAACCTCTTCTTTCAGTTTCGGGATGTAATGCAGGTTCGGATGGGTTCCGAGGACTGCGCGTACCCGAACGGTATCCTTAACGGCCAGCATCTTACTGATGTAAGAATTAGGATCGTTCGCATCGCCGAACACCAGTGCATCGTAGCGGCATGCTTGGACACAAGCAGGCTGTTCGCCGATGGCAAGCTTGGTGTGCAGACAGAAGTCGCAGTTTTCTGCGGCCTTAGTCTCTTCGTTAATGAATCGAACGTTATAAGGACATCCGGCAATGCAATACTTGCAGCCGACGCAGCGGGAATTGTCCATGGTCACGATGTTGGTGGCAGGATCAATGTGCGCAGCGCCTGTCGGGCAGACTCGGACGCACGGCGGCTCGGAACACTGCTGACAGGATACGCGGACATACTTGCGGTTGCCCGGTGTTCCGTCCAGCGGAGACTGGCGCTCGAGCGTCATGCGAAGCTGACCGGCAGGAACGTGATTGGTCTCAGAGCACGCTTCCTTGCATGCTCCGCAGCCGACACATTTGTTCTGATCGAAGATCATCGCAAACCGAGGCTTATATCCGCTGACATTGCCGGCCTTTGCTTCCTGCTTATCCAGCAAAACTGCGGTGACGGCTCCGAGGGCTGTGCCGGCAAGGAATTTTCTACGGTCTATTGTCATGATTTCTCTCCGAGGCCCGATCCCGGGCCTCTCGGAACGGTTACTTAAGCGGATCTACGGCTGTCTTGGAAAACTTTCCTGCATCCAAGATTTCTTGAGCTTTACGGACATAATTCTGAGCGGCAGCAATGCGCTGGGTCAGATAGTTATGAGCGTGCGCACCCCAGGAACCGTCTTTTTCAATCATGTCGGCAATCTGTGTGGCCAAATCCACATAGGAGAGGACCTGAGTCCTTTGATCGCGATCAAGCCGTGTGACTTCAAGAAGCTTGTTAATGCGTTCGGTTGCACCGCGAATTTCCTTGTAGCCGTCTTTAATCGGGTTCTGCCATTTCACGAGTTCGCCGTAAACCTGCTTCTGGTCTTTGTAGACAAGACCCTCTTCAAGTTTAGAAGTGTATTGGCTGTGGCAGCCTTTGCCTTCAAATACCGTCCAATCGGCAGGAGCATTGCGTGCACAGCTCCACATTAGATCAACGAAGTCGCGCCCTTTTTCATCTTTAGCCAGTTCGCACTGAGATACGGTCTTGCCGTCGACTTTGACTTCCTTTTTAACGTAGGAAGTCTTGTCGGGAGAGGGATTGATCTTGTACATGTGGGCGCGGTACAAAGCTGTGCCTGCGACCTTGGCCTGATCCTCGGTGTATTCAGCCGGTTTCGGCATATTCGGCATATGGCAGGCAATGCAGTCTAAGTTGCTGTGCGTATCCGTGTGTTTGAAGACATCAGCCTGGACCGTGTGGCAGGTCTTGCAGTCCTGCTTCATCGGGGGATTGCTGACGTAAGCCATCCAAGCCGTACCTTTGACTTCGGATTGATCGTGGCAGGAGAGGCATCCAACGCCGTGACGGGCATGAACGCTCATAAAGTGCTGGGCGGTTTTGTCGTTGTAATTGGATTCGGCAAGAGACCGAAGTTCTTTTTTAGAGAGTTTGATCTCGGTCTTGGGGTCGATTCCAAGCGACTGAAGGAAACCGTCAACGCCTTCGATCTTAAAGGGAACGTTCTTAAGGCTTTCCGGAGCTTTAACAGGAACGTTGTCTTGAGCAAAGGCGGCAGAGGACATCGACAAGCACGCCAGTGCGGACAGAAGAATGGTTGTTTTGAGAGTTGACATTTTGTGCCTTTGATTGCTTTGTGGGTTACGGGTTAAGCGGACGCATTTCCTGCTCTTCAGCGAGGAATTCCGCTAAGTCGTCGTCCAAATATTTGTCTGAGTACAGGAAAATTGTCCCCGATGAAGTCTGCGTGAACTTGATGTCCTTGTTTTCTTCTTTCCGTCCGATGGACTGAAGCAAACATTCCAGTGTCGGAACATCAAAGTCAAAAGGAGACTCCAGGAACATCTGAGAGGGAACCGGCCGCGGGTAGATTCTCGAGTTCTCTCGAATCTGGTCGCACACCAGGGCTTCGGCATTATCTTTTACGGCCAGAATTCTGGCGTACGAGTGCGACATAAGCGGTTTGAAATAGAGGTATTCCGCTCCGTCCGGGGCGCTGATGGAGAAGACACCCAAGTTGCCTTCTTCCGTCGCCTTGCAGACGGTTTCAAAATAATCCTCCGGCAGTGCGTTCTCCAGTTCCTCTTCCGTTTGCAGGTCGCTAGGGTGAATATCTCCGCGGACGAGAGAACGAAGCATTTCTCTGCGGCTTAAAGCCTTACGGCTCGGACGCAGATTCGGATGTTCAGCCTCATAGAGGTCAACCTTGCCTTGAGGGGTGAGCTGGACCTCAAATTCCTTCTCCTCTTTGCGCTTTAGCGCTCGCTCTAAAACCTGGTCAGTTGAGGTTTCAGCGGCGGCCTGCAGTTCGGCTGCCGTCGGAACGGAGACGGATTTGACCTGACGAAGAAAAAGTTCCTTTACCTTTCCTTTTTCGGCCAATTCCGTCCGTCCGCTGAAGTCAGCAACGATATCGGCTAAGAGCAGCACGTGCGCTTTAAAGAGCGGCAGTTCGTAGATATTTTCCTGTTGACTCATGATGGAAGACCCGTGTTATTTAATAAGACCTTCTTTCTGCAGAACAGGGATGACAAAGTCCAGACGGTAGGCCTTCAAAGTTTCCGTTGTCGGGACACCGGTTTCTTTGTTGCAGCCAACCTGCTCAAAGAAGATGTCGAAGCTCTTGTTGATGTCTTCAGGGTCCATGCGGACAGTTCCTTTTGTGAAGGGCTTCTTATCTTTCGGATCAAAGTAAATCCAGCCGGGGACTAGGTCATGATCCTTTCTCATGTTTGAAGAACCCAGCTGACGCATAGTGTATGCACGCTGCAGCAGCCAAGCCCTAATGCCGTCTTTATCCAGTTCATCTCCTGTTTTTTTGACACCGGTAACGGCAGAGAAAATCTTGGCTTCCATGTTGGGGTCGCCGACATATTGATTCTTTTCGTCAGGACAGTATTCCCACGGAGCCATCCAAGAGCAGAGGCCGAGCATATTGTGCAGTTCGGTTCTGGCGATAACCCACTGGAGTCGTTTCATCTTATAGGGATTCGTCGGAGTGTAGTCGCCGATTTGGTCAACGGCGCTTTCGTCGCCCCACGTGACCTTAGCGATATGCTTCATTTCTTTGATCGGCAGACCGCTGCGCGTGAAGTTCACATGGGCATGTGCCATCGGGTCGCGGTTCCACATGCAGTTAAGCACACAGCCTAATTGTCCGTCGTCTTCGTTGGTGTGATGTTTCGGGTGACCGTTGGACCAATAAAGCGTGCGGATATCATCGCTCCATGTCTTAAGCGGGATACCGAAGTGTTCAAGCATCACAGGGGTCGTTTCTCCCATCCACTTGCCGAATTCACCTTTACGGTAAGCGATCTTGGGCAGAAAATCCTGCATAGCGGAAGCATCAACGTCATCAATCTTTTTCCAAGGCAGAGAGTCGTATTCTTCCTTAGAGAGGACTTTCTTCCAATGCCCGTCCTGATACATGACGATCATGTCACGCTGAAGCTGACCGTAGTTGCACCAAAGGCCCAAGTCGTCCATCAGCTGGCTGCCGACAATAGCGATTTCGATATTTCTCTCCGGATGATTCTTCAGGTTCGGATAGAAGAAGATCGGGAAGAGCAGGCCGCCGCAGGTCTGTTCCGTAATCGGATTAACGTTGTACTTGGCCGCCGTCGCTGTATCTTTAATAACCGGATAGCAGCGGATCGGGCAGGCGAAACATCCGTTGTTGCGGACGTGACGAGCCCATTCTCGGTCGCCTAAGAAGAATTCGCCGGCGTTGGTGCGGAAGGCCATCTTTGAAAGACGCCTTGTATCAAGCGGAACGTTGATCGGGGGATTGGCAGCGCCCCACTGTTTTCCGGGCATCCCGGACCAGCGGGAATTCAGAGAGTGGTATTCAAAAAGCGGGTGCGGGTAACGAGAAACCACAGTTTGAGTTAAAGCGCCCAGAAGTTCCTTGTTGCGGTTGACGAGTTTTTCCCACTCTTCTTTATCTGCGGCAATATGAATCGGCTGGTTGCCGTCGATTGCCAAACCTTTAAGGTTCTTAGAGCCCCAAACACCGCCGATGCCGCCGCCGGTATGGCTCTTAGCATTGATGATGATGGACATCGGAAGAAGATTTTCTCCGGCAGGTCCGATAACCGTAACGGAAGCAGAAGGGGAAGTTTCCTGATTGATTAAGGCTGTTGCACGGCGTGTTCCTTCACCCCAAATATGATTGGCTTTTCTGATCTGAACATCGTCGTTGTTGACATAAACGTATACGGGTTCTTTGGCTTTGCCTTCAATGATGATGAAGTCGTAGCCGGCATATTTCATTTTGGCACCGAGGTCTCCGCCTAAGTGAGCGCTGCCGATTTCATGGATCGGATAGGTGGTCGGATACATCGTGGTAACGGAAGTTCTGCCGGAACAGACGGCGCCTGTGCCGGTTAGAGGACCCGGAGCGATAACGATTTTATTGGCTTCATCGAAAGCCTGTGTTTTAGGAGGGACTTCATCCCAAAAGATTTTGTAGCCCAAAGCTGTTCCGCCGATCCAATCTTTCTGTGTCGGAACCTTTGTGATTTCACCGGTAGTGAGGTTGATTCGCAGACCTTGGCCGGTCCAACCGTATTTCTTTGCTTCTGACATTTGGATAACCTATAGAGAAAATCAGCCGTGACAAATACCGCACTGGTCGTTGTTGTTCTGAGGCATATAGCCGTGAGGAACCCCGCGGGTCGGCTCTTTCGAACGATCTACCCACGGAACGTAGCGGATGGCTTCAGTCGGGCAGGCTTTTACGCATTTCGGATCGCCGTTGCAGAGGAAGCATTTGCTGGCGACGTTCTTTTCAACGTCGAAGCTCATCATGTTCCACGGACAGGCCTTCTGACAAAGACCGCAGCCGATGCAGGTTTCTTCATCGACATAGCGGGCACCGGTCTTAGGATTAACGCGGATGGCGCCTTTCGGACAGGCATTGGCGCAGGGAACAGGATGGTCACACTGGCGGCAGGTGTCTTGGATGCATACCGGGTCGGAGCCATATGCGCCGTTGTGCGGAGAAGTGAGAGAGGTACCTTCCGTTCCGTAGAACATCCCGCGATTAATTTTGATTCGAGCAAGGCGCGGATCTGCCTTACCGTCATTGAATTCGGTGCAGGCTAATTCGCAGCGCTGGCAGCTGACACATAAACTCGGGTCCGCAATCAGGATCCCTTTAGGTGCGGAGAGAATAATGTACGGCTGTGCACCGGTTTGTGCGCGGGCTGCGTTCATCGCTGCCATGGCGGCAGCGACGGTTGATACTTCTAAGAAGCCGCGTCGGGTGATATCCATCGGCAATCTTGCCTTGGACAACAGTCCTTTGAGATCTAGCATTTTGACTCCTGTGGTCGCAAAGATAGAAGCCGCATAATTGGGGTGAAACAATTATGCAGGGGGTCGTTTCAAATTAACTTGAAGACTGACGAAGGGAGCGCTTCAGTATTTAATTAGGGAGTGTCCGGTCCTGTCTCTTATACACATCTGACGCTGCCGACGACTCC
>USHK01000036.1 GCA_900554375.1 uncultured Sutterella sp. | reverse complement strand
CGAGATTCATGAGCGTCTCGTGGGCTCGGAGATGTGTATAAGAGACAGGTCTTAACCCGGATGTCAAAACGGTTAAGAGTGCTCGAGTGGTCGGTGAAGTCTTAGGTAAATATCATCCGCACGGTGACTCTGCGGCGTACGACGCTATGGTTCGTTTAGCGCAGGACTTCACCATGCGCTATCCGTTGGTCCAGGGTCAGGGTAACTTCGGTTCCGCCGACGGCGACGGCGCTGCGGCTATGCGCTACACAGAAGTCCGTCTTTCCAAGTACGCCGATCTTCTGCTCGGAGAACTGGATAAGGGGACCGTCAAATTTATTCCGAATTACGACGGAACTCATAAAGAACCGGTTTTACTGCCCGCTCGGCTGCCGGTGCTTTTATTGAACGGCTCCAGCGGTATTGCGGTCGGTATGGCTACCGAGATTCCTTCACATAATCTGACGGAAGTCGGGGAAGCTGCTATTGAAGTAATCCGTAATCCCGAGATCACGACGGACGAACTTTTGGAAATTGTGAAAGGTCCGGATTTCCCGGGCGGCGCTCAGGTTATTTCTTCTGCCTCCGACATTAAAAATGTCTATCGAAGCGGTTACGGCAACCTGCAGGTTCGGGCCACCTACCACTTTGAAGAGCTTTCCAGAGGACAGTGGCAGTTAGTTTTTGACAGTGTTCCTTATAAAGTTTCGGTCATGAAGGTGATGTCGGAACTAGAGGCGCTCACCAATCCTAAGGCACCGCAGGGCAAGAAGTCTCTGACGGCCAAACAGCAGCAGGATAAGCAGTTGATCATGAATGTCATGAGCGGCATGAGAGACGAGTCGAGTGCCGAGGCGCCGGTCCGCTTGGTCATCGATCCGAAATCAAAATCCATTGACCGCGAAGAACTTGTCAGCACAATTCTCAGCAAAACAAGTCTTGAAACCTCCTGCAAGTTTAACCTCGTAGTGATAGGCATTGACGGTAAACCTCGTCAAAAAGGCTTGAAAGATATTCTGTCTGAGTGGGTCAGTTTCAGACTGAGAACAGTTCGCGCTCGCTCCCAAACTTCGTTGAATGAAGCCGAAGCCCGGATCCATACGCTGGAAGGCCGGCTCATTGTTCTCGTTGATATCGAGGAAGTGATTCGAATCATTCGCGGCGCAGACGATCCCAAGAAAGAGTTAATGACGCATTTCGGCCTGTCCGATACTCAGGCCGAAGACATTCTCGAAATCAAGCTGCGTCAATTGGCCTCTCTTGATGAAATCAAGCTTCGCAAAGAGCTGGAAAAACTTCAGAGTGAGGCTGAACGCCTGCGCGGCTTGCTAACGGATGAAAAGAAACTGAGAAGAGAAGTCACCAAAGAGATCCGCCAGGACATCGATACGTACGGTGACGAAAGACGAACGCTGATTGAAGAGGCTAAGGGTGCTTCGATTGCGAAACAGGTGATTGATGAACCTGTGACCGTAATCGTGAGTGAAAAGGGCTTCCTGCGTTCAAGACAAGGTCATGGTTTTGATGCTCGCGCCATGAACTTCAAGCTTGGCGATAAGTATCGCTGCTCTATGGAATGCCGCAGTGTCGATAATTTGTATATCTTGTCGAACACCGGACGCATTTACAGCATTCCGGTTTCTTCTCTTCCAAGCGCTAGAGGCGAGGGCACCCATGTGAGCGCGTTTGTTCAGTTCCAGGATGGCGATGTCCCATTTGACTACATTTGCGGCGCTCCGGAAACGGTATTGCTGTTTACGTCAGACGCTGCCATGGGCTTCTTCTGTAAGATGTCGGATTTGGCGGTTCGACAGAGGGGCGGTAAATCCTTCTTTATATTGGACGGAGCAAAACCGCTGCCGGTTCAAATTTCAACGCCTCTTACAGGATGGATCGCCGCCTTGTCTTCGAGCGGTCGATTAGTTGTCTTTACAACTGAGGAACTCAGAGCACTATCCAGCGGCGGCAAGGGTACCACGATCATGGCGCTCCAAGATAATGAAAAACTCGTTGCAGCCGTCCCGATTTCTCCGAACGGCGTTGTGGTGGTCGGTAAGGGCCGAGGCGGTAAGATTCAGGAACTTCTTGTGGGTCCGCGTTCCATCGAGGATTACCGCACTCGGAGGGGCCGCAAAGGTCGGTTTGTTGAAGCCAAATGGGAGTTCTTAGGCTTGAAACCTTACAAGTTGGAGAATGCCAATAAGGGCGATGAAAGCGAAGAGGTCGAAGAAAGTACGATTCTCTAATTTCGTTTTGATCATTTAAAGTAAAGGCGCGTGTTTCGAAAGGAACAGCGCCTTTTCCTAAAAGGGGGCAAGGAGAAAAAATCTTTAATCGAGCACTCCTAAAATGTGTTCAGGTTATGTGCGCATCGGAGGATGAGATGCTTTGGAAAGACAGAGAGGGCAGCAGCAATGTAGAAGACCGTCGAGGTGAGGGCGGCGGATTTGGAGGAGGCCCGAGATTCCCGATGCCGAGAGGCAAAATGGGTCTTGCTGTCTTGGCGGTTGTCTTGGTTGCCGGATATTACGGAATCGATCTGACGCCGCTCTTGGGTTTGGATTCTTCGATGAATTCTCAGACATCTTCGAGCTCGACTTATCAACCGACGGCGCAAGAGCAGGAGCTCGCAAAATTTTCTTCAGTGGCCCTAAGGACGACAGAGGAGACATGGGGCAAGATTTTTGAGCAATCGGGTAAAAAATACGTTCCGCCAAAAATGGTGCTTTATTCGGGAAGCACTAAAACCGCTTGCGGATACGGTCAATCAGCAATGGGACCTTTTTACTGTCCTTCCGACCATAAATTGTATGTTGACCTCTCTTTCTATAAAGACATGCAGAGAAAATTGGGCGGCGGGGGAGACTTTGCTTTGGGGTATGTGTTAGCCCACGAAGTGGGACATCATGTCCAGACGCTTCTAGGTATCTCTTCGCAAGTCCAGAAAATGCAGTCTCAGGTAAGTCCGAAGGAAGCTAACCGACTGTCCGTCAAACTTGAATTACAGGCAGATTGCTTAGCAGGCGTTTGGGGACACGATATGCAGAAACAGGGTATTTTGGAGAAAGGAGATCTCGAGGAAGCTTTAAAAACTGCTACCGCTATCGGAGATGACCGACTCCAACGGGAGGCTCAGGGCAGAGTGGTCCCGGATAGTTTTACTCACGGCACTTCTGAGCAGCGGTATTACTGGTTTAAGACGGGGTTTGATACTGGTAATCCGGAGATGTGTAATACCTTCAAGGCTGCCGCGGGCCCGCAGTAGCACTGCAAAAAACAAAAAGTCCGGAGGAGCGTGCCCCGGACTTTTTGTTGGACTAACGATAATTACTCGTCTGTGCCAACCATAACGTTGGAAGCCTTGATAACAGCATAGACTTTCTTACCAACTTCGAGTTTCAAAGAGTCAGCAGAAGCGGTCGTAATAGAAGCAACAACGCGTTCGCCGCCTTTTGTCTCGATATCAACTTCTGTAGAAACAGGGCCTTTTTTGATAGAGAGAACTTTGCCTTCGAGAACGTTACGTGCGGATAATTTCATTTAATTTCCTTGAGTTAATTGATTAAAAATCAGCGGTAGTTTAAGGACTCAGCGTGTTTTTGTAAAAAATCAAACCCCGTTTTTAACTGAGAGAATAACGAGGCGTTCTCCCTAAAAAAATTGCTGTGCGTATAAGACACGAGTTATTCCAAATTTAGAAATGGTCCCTAGAACTTGACGAGAAAATAGGGATTCAAGACGGACTTAGTAGTAATTTCTTACAATTCCCATTTTGTGTAGAAATAATGAATTTTTTGCAGCAAAATTTTTCTACCGTTCTCAAGACAAATTTAGGCTTAAACGATTAGGAACAAACCCTTAGCAAGCGACAAAATACTCTTTACAACGCTAGGCAGCAGCACTATATTTCATCGCGAAACAAAAAGAAAAAAGAACAAAAACAATACTTGAAGGAAGCACCCGGTATTTTTAGGTTCTTTTTAGAGCTTCCGATCTTGTCGTCCTCCATAAGATTTTTAGGACAGGTATTCCTAGGACTAAATCAAGGTCAAACGGTAAAAAAGAGGGATTTTTGCCATGTTTGACTTTGGATTAAGGAGAATTAATCATGAAATTATCCGTAATTGCTGCCTCAGTTTTGCTTGCAGCCGTTTCTACCGGCGCATATGCTTACACCCCCGGCACTTATACCGCTGCCATTGCGGGTCAGAATGGACCCGTTAAGGTTGAAGTCACAACTTCATCTGACAAAATTCTTTCAGTAAAGATCATTGATCAAAAAGAAACCGAAGGAATCGGTTCAAAGGCTGTTGCCGCACTTCCCTCAGCCATCATTAAAGCCCAATCTGCTGATGTCCAGGGGATTGCAGGCGCATCTGTCTCCTCTGCCGCTATTAAGAAGGCAGTTCAGGAATGTTTGAACCAAGCCCAGGGTAAGAAAGCCGCACCCTTGGCTCTCAAAAACGGAACATTCGAAGGCAAAGCTTATGGCAACAACGGCTGGCTGACGGTGGAAGTGACGATTAAAGACAATAAGATCACCGACATTAAGACTCCCGGCCAAAGAGAAACGAAGTATCTTGGAGACACGGCAATCCGTGAAATAGGTAAAGACGTTCTCAAATATCAGACATTGAATGTCGATAACATAGCGGGCGCAACGGTGACCAGCACTGCATTGAAAACCGCTATTGCTCAGGCGATTGAAAAAGCCGGCGGCGACATAGCTGCTTTCCAGAAACCGGTTCCTGAAAAAATTAAGAAGGTCGCCGGGGTTACCAAAGGAAGCGCCGATCTCATCATCGTCGGAGCTGGAGGCGCCGGCCTCTCTGCAGCGGTAACAGCTAAAGATCTGGGCGTAAAGAATGTGTTGGTTTTGGAAAAAATGCCGGTGATCGGCGGAAACACGCTTCGCTGCGCATCAGCATTTAATGCTGCCGATCCCGACAGACAAAAAGCACTACCGATGACAGAAACTTTGAAGGAAGCTGTTGTTAAGGCAATTAGCGAAAAGCCTGTCAGCGAAGAACATGCCAAGCTGATGGCCGATGTCAAAGCAAAATATGAAGCCTACTTGAAGAGCGGTTCTAAGACTCTCTTTGACTGCCCCGAATGGCATGCCCTCCAGACTTACAACGGCGGTGACAAAGTCGGTCAGATTCCTCTGATCAGACAGTATTCCAATAACGTGCTGGATACGCTTCACTGGATGCAGTCCAAAGGATCTCCGGTGATGGACCGAGTCAGTCAGGGCGCCGGCGCACTCTGGCAGCGTACCCACCAACTCGATGCTCCTGCAGGACTCGGCTTGATTGATCCTCTGTATCAGTCTGCCGTCAAACAAGGCGTCAGCTTTAAGCTCGGAATGCGTGTCCAAGACCTTATCCTCAATGACAAGGGTCGCGTGATCGGTGTTACGGCAACTGACAAAGTCGGCAATAAATACGAATTCACGTCTAAAGACGGTGTCATCCTCGCCACCGGCGGTTATTCTCAGAACAAAGAAATGCGCCAGAAGTCCGCTCCGCATCTCACTCCGGAAATGGTTTCCACGAACCAGCCAGGTGCTACGGGTGACGGTATCGTCATTGCCACAAGACATGGTGCTGACACAACCGGTATGAACTACGTTCAGGTCTATCCGCTGGCAACTCCGGGTACCGGCGCTCTGCAGGGCCGTGCCCGCAAGATGTCCGGTCTGGATGATGTGATCGATGTTAACAAGAACGGCGAACGCTTCGTGAAGGAAGATGCACGCCGCGACGAATTCGTTGCCGCAATTAAGAAGCAGCCCGGCGGTGTGGTTTATGACATCAACGACTCTTCGATCGTTAAACCGCTCAACAGCTTTAACGAAGACGTTGAAACTCTGGTCAGCATCGGCCGTATTTATAAGGCAGATTCCTTAGCTGATTTGGCTAAACAGCTCGGCATGCCTGCTGACAAGCTCGAAGCCACAGTGGCTGAATTCAATAAGATGGTAGAGGCCAAGAACGATCCGAAGTTCGGACGCAAACTCTTTGACCGTCCTATCGTCAAACCTCCGTTCTATGCTACACCGCGTGCACCTTCTATCCACCACACCATGGGCGGTCTTCAGATTTCGACCAGTGCTCAGGTTTTGGATAAGAACGGCAAACCGATCCCGGGTCTCTATGCAGCCGGAGAAGTGACAGGCGGCATCCATGGCTCTAACCGTTTAGGCGGCAATGCCACGGCTGACGTTTTAACGTTCGGCAGAATTGCGGCTAAGTCTGCAGTTGCTCATAAATAAGAAGAAGTCAATTAATTGACGAGTGCGGCCGGATTCTCCGGCCGCTGTCTTTTCCCGGATAACAAAACAGGTCCCGGAGGACCTGTTGGCATCGAACTGTTTAACGCGAATTAAGCGTTGTGAGCAGCCATTTTTTCTTTAACGAGTTCTGCCAAAACTTTGACGCCCTGGTCAATCTTTTCCGGCGGTACGGTTACGAAAGACAAACGCATTTGGTTGTACTTAGGTTCATTGGCGTAGAAAGCGGAACTCGGAACATAAGCAACCTTCCTGTCGAGGGCTTCTTTCATCATGTCATCTGTGTTGAAATAGTCTGGCAATGTCACCCAAATGAACATACCGCCGTCCGGTTTAGTCCAAGTCGTTCCTTTCGGGAAGTAACGCTCTAAAGCGTCGAGCATACAGTGGCACTGCGTTCTGTAAAGCGCGCGGACGTCCGGCATGTGAGTCTTCATCAGACCTTCGTCTAAGCAGCGGGCAGAAATGAGCTGTGTGAAAGTCGAAGTATGAAGGTCGACGGCCTGCTTAATCGTTGTCAGAGGATCGAGCGCAGTCTTCGGTCCGATGATGTAGCCCAAACGGAACCCGGGGGAGAGAACTTTGGAGAAAGTGCCCATCGTCAATGTGCGTTCAGGAGCATAGCAGCGAATCGCTTTTGGAGGCTGACGGTCATACCACAGCTCTCCGTAAGGATTGTCTTCCAAAATCCAGAAATCGTATTCACGAGCTTTCTCAGCGAGTTTTTTACGTCTTTCTTCCGTGATTGTGATGCCGGTCGGGTTTTGGAAAGTCGGCATGACGTAAGCAAAGCGAATACCGCTGAATTCAGGCCCGATTAAATCGGGATTTAAACCGTGCTCATCTGTAGGCAGGGTCACAAATTCAGGACGCTGAAGTTTGAAGGCTGACAGGGCGCCAAGGTAAGTCGGATCTTCAACGGCTACTTTTGAACCTTCATCGATGTAAGCGAGAGCCATCAAATCCAAAGCCTGCTGAGAACCGGAAACGATTTGAATGCAGTCGGGATCGACGGGAGCGCCCAATTCAGCTTCGTGAGCAGCAATGGCCTTGCGAAGAGCGGGTTCACCCTCGGTGCTGGAGTACTGGAGGGCGCGCGCACCCTCGGTTTCTAAAACCCAGTCGGTTGCTTTTTCAATGGCTTTAACCGGGAAGCTCTTCGGGGAGGGAAGGCCGCCGGCAAAAGAAATAACATCGGGCTGGCTGGCTAACTTAAGAAGTTCACGAATAATAGAACGCTGAGAGGACCTTGCGCGGATTGATTTCGGAGGTGTTAAAGAATTGTCAGACATAGTGCGCATTCCTGCGATAAATAAAAAACACGGGAGCCATGGGGCTCCTTAAATATTCAAACCTTGTAGTTGAGCTGTTTGTGGCAGCTTTTATTGCGGGGACAGGAAAACCAAAATGGGCAGAAGTGGTGATACTCACTCCCCTTATTGCCCGCATTCGAAAAATCTTACATCACCAGAGGTTGAAAATACGAAAAGTGGCACCAAATAGTGTCATAAGCATGAACTATTAAGAAGAGGTATCGCTTAATGTCAGAAAACAAGAAAGAGACGCTCGGTTTCCAAACCGAGGTGAAACAGATGCTCCATTTAATGGTGCACTCTCTTTATTCCAATCGCGAGATTTTCTTGCGTGAATTGGTGTCCAACGCTTCGGATGCCATCGACAAACTGCGTTTTGCCGCCATCGACAATCCTTCTTTGCTTGCCGACGATCCGCACCCCTCGATTCGAGTCGGTGTAGATGAACAGAAGCAGGAAATTACGGTCAGCGACGACGGTATCGGCATGACACGTGCCGAAGTGATTGAACATTTAGGCACTATCGCCAAGAGCGGTACAAGAGAATTCTTTGCACGCCTATCCGGAGATCAAAAGAAAGACTCTCAGCTTATCGGGCAGTTTGGTGTCGGTTTTTATTCCTCCTTCATCATCGCCGACAAGGTAACGGTTATTACCCGTAAAGCCGGAGACCCTGCTGATGCCGCCACAAAGTGGGAAAGCAGCGGCGAAGGCGAATTTACGGTTGAAAACACAACTCGTGATCATTTCGGTACGGACGTTATCCTCTCTGTTAAGAGCGAGGACCGCGATCTCGTGAGCAAGTATCGTCTGCGCACGATCCTTCAGCGCTATTCCGACCATATCTCCACGCCGATCTTGATGGGCAAGGATGAATATAAGGACGATAAGGTCATTGACACCGGAGAATGGGAAGCCATCAACACGGGTGCTGCTCTTTGGGCTCGTCCGAAGAATGAAATCACAGAAGACCAGTACAAAGAGTTCTATCACCACGTTTCCCATGACTCTACCGATCCGCTCTGCTGGACACACAATAAGGTTGAAGGCAAGAACGAGTACATCCAGCTTCTGTATGTACCGTCAGCCGCGCCGTTCGACCTTTGGGACAGAGAAAATGTTCACGGCGTGAAGCTCTATGTGAAACGTGTTTTCATTATGGATGACACAAATCAGCTCCTGCCTCACTATCTGCGCTTCATTAAAGGCGTCATCGATTCCGAGGACCTTCCGCTGAACGTCAGCCGTGAAATTCTTCAGCAGACCCGCGACCTTCGCATTATTCGCGACGGTACGACGAAACGTGTTCTTTCCATGCTGGAAGACCTTGCCGCCAACAGAGCTTCCGATTATGACAAGTTCTGGGCATTGTTCGGCAACGTGCTGAAAGAAGGTCTCGGTGAAGATCCGACGAATAAAGAACGTATTGCCAAACTTCTGAGATTCGTTTCCACTGGAAGTGAAGGTAAAGCCGATGTTACCCTCGAAGGCTATCTCAGTCGTATGAAGACCGGTCAGGACACCGTTTACTACGTGATCGGTGATACCCCAGAAGCAGCCGCTAAGAGCCCGCTGCTCGAACTCTTCAAGAAAAAGGACATCGAAGTGCTCCTCCTCAGCGGGCCCATCGATCGCTGGATGATGCAGTTCCTGACAGAGTTCCAAGGCTGTCTCTTATACACATCTGACGCTGCCGACGACTCCTTACGT
>USHK01000035.1 GCA_900554375.1 uncultured Sutterella sp. | reverse complement strand
TAGGTTCCCGACCAACGTAGTCCGCCAAACGACGGCCTGAGGCTAGTCAACTAGATGCTTTTTCAAGCCTCGGCCTTTAGGCCGAGGTAGTTGACCCCTCAAAATTTCTTTTAGCAAGAATAACAAACCGCACCTCCGAATGAACAGAAGTGCGGTCAAACTCACACAATCCGATGATTAGTACTCGAAAGTTCCTTTATGCAGGAGCTCTTTACTCTTCATCATCAAAACGCCTTTACTAAAGACATCCTGCAGCTCCCAGTTTTCATCGAAGAGGCATAGATCTGCGCTATTTCCGACGACAACTTCGCCCTTGCCTTTCATTTCCAGGCCGTGCGCTACGTTGCGAGTCAGAAGAGGAAGAACTTTTTCAACGGCATGACCTCTTGCAATCAGCTTCTTAAGATCTCGAAGGTTGCAGGCCACTCCGCCGATGCCGAGGCCGATCATCTCACCCTTTTCATTAAAACGAGGGACGGATCCGTGTCCATCTGAACTCATTGTCATAATCGAGGGCTCAATCCCTGCATCCCACGCTGCTTCGACAGCGTCGGCGGGACTTTCAAAACAGCAGGAACCGCCGGTTGTGATATCGATACGGCCGCCTCTCTTCGCAAACTCTAGGGCTTTGCCAAAGACATACTTATCACGAGCGCAATGCGTCGGGCGAATGTGGCGAATGGGGAACCCGCGATTAACGATTTCTTCAAACATCTCAAATGCGCCTGGGACGTTCCCAAGATGGATATGAAGAACGCCGATCTTTCCGGCGATCATGCCGCCAACACGAATCTGTGTCAGAAGGTCGAGAACATTTTGCGTTGTCGGGAAAGATGAGCGATGGTCACCTAAGGCAATCTTGACACCTAATACCTCACGAACCATCAGAAGGTCGTTTTTGACAGAACCTGTTAGCGTTGTCGGAGGATAGGAGTAGTTGCTTGTGTACATCCAAGCGGTTACGCCTTCATCCGTCAAAGCCTGGACTTTAGCCAAAAGATTCGGTAAAGAGCGGGTAACACTGTCGGTTCCGGAAACACCCACCAAACTCGTTGTACCGCAGGAAATCAATTCGCTAAGAACAATTTCGGGCGTACGGCTGCGCGGACCGCCTTCCCCGCCCCCTCCTGTGACGTGAATATGTTGATCAATGAAACCCGGTGTCAGGATTTTGCCCGAGGCTTCAACCGTTTCAATTTCGGGCAAAACAACTGTCAGATCTTTGCCGACTGCGGCAATCTTATCGTTAACCACCAAAACGTCCTGTATACCAAAATCGTCCGGGTTGTAGACATGAGCACCTTTAATAAGATAAGCCATAGAAAGATCCCTTTATAAGAAAATGAGACTGCTTGTTACAGAAACGACCACCGCTATGATCATGACCGGAATTGTGCGGCGGATGAGCGCAATCGGAGTTAAGCCCGTAATACCGGAAACCGCAATGATGACGCCTGCGATAGGACTCATCGTACGTGCGATACCGGCAGATAATTGAACCGGAACCGCCAAAGCCAGGGTTGGAATACCTACGGAGGAGGCAGCTTCAGGGAGAAGCGGAGAGAAAGCGAAAAAGGCTGCATTTCCGGAGCCGGTAACGATCGCTGCGACAATCATAATAACCAGCATCACGAGAAGCATGATGAATAAACCAGCGTTCTGAATTGAAGCGGCAGCCTGGATCATCGTAGAGATTCCTCCGATCTTGTTCAGACCAAGCGCAAACATTTCTGCGCAAACGATCAAGCTGACAGTTGATGTAAAGACTTTACCCATACCCTCAAAAATCGCTTGAGAATCTTTGCAGCATTGTTTGAAATCACGACGTGTAATGATGTCAACGACCAAGGCAATAATTAAAGAAACGATAATCGCAGTAACAAGGTTCAATTTGATGGCTTTATAGACCAGCGGAGAAAAACCTATCAGCAAACCTAAAGGCAACATCGGCAAAATGGCATAGTAAGCAGGACCCGCACCTTCTAGAGCCTTGTCAACATCTAATGCGTTTTCCTGAGCATTTTCTTTATTTGCGACAGCTCCTTCTCTCTTATCAAACCACCGCTGAACAAAATAATGACCGATTGCAACAGAAGCAATCGTGCAAAGGGCGACAGGGCCTTGGCCTTGAACGAAATAGGTGACCACGTCCATATTGCAGAGATCCGCCGCGCGCATAGCGTTGGAGCTGGAAGGCCCCAAGTCCAAGCAGCAGGTTGTGGCGATAACAGCGGCAGCAGAAGTGCGGGAAACACCCAAAGCAACCAAAAGCGGATAGATAGAGGCCATTAACAGAAGACCAAGTCCGACCGCAGAGTTAACGAACAACGCGATGAACTGCCCGACAACATAAGTCAAGGCTAAAAGAACATAAGGCGAGCGAATAGCTTTCAGAGGCTTCACGCACAACTTAACTAATGCTTTGCTGGCGCCGATGCGGTCCATATAAACAGCAAAGCCGGCAATAGCCATAATGTTGAGGCCTAAGCCGGGCAAACGTCCTTTTAAAAGATTTGTAAATGCCTGGGCAAAGTCAAACGCAAAGAAATTTGTGGAAGCCTTGGGAGCGACTGCCGGAACACCTTCTAGATAAGCAAAGAAGAGAAGCAGCAAGCCCAAGAGCAAAAGAATAATCGGAGGATAGTAGTTTTTAATGACAAAGTAGCTAACTAGCCCGATCGCGACCAGCGTGAGAAGTACACCAACCATATTGCACCTATGGATTTGAGTTAATAATTATGTGGCCATGGTAGAACTTCCAAATATTCTTGGGAATGGTGTAACTTTTTGTTAATTCATTGTCTTTAAGTATTTTTAGGTGTAATTCCTAGCTCTTTTTGTGACTTATCCACCACAGCGTTCAGGAAAACAGCGCCGGTTCCTAAATCATTTCGGAATTGTTTTGCTCCTTTCGCAAGCAAAGGATGCCTACCAACTAGACATTTATTAGAAAATCCACCATGAATATAGCTTCTTTTAGTTATGTTTTATTCAAAATGGGATGCTTTACTAGGATGAATACTAGTATTTCCACCAAGAAAATGTATAATAAGAGCTGTTAGAGAAGTTCTCCTGAAGTTAACAAAGCCGCTGGCAAAGATTGTTCGCCGGCGGATTTTTTATGTCGACTCGTTGAGTTTGCTAAGTTTTTTCAGACTAAAGCCTTTATCCACTCCGAGACATCATCAAGTTCTTTATTCCTGATTTCGTGCTTCATATCGTATTTAGTTACATGGACAGCATTACCGCGATACCTTAAAAATTCGGACGACTTCTCTGACATTTCTTGAGAAATAAATTCATCTCTAAGGGAAACAGCCTGAAAAATTGGCACTTCTTTAGAGGCTTCTGTCAATTGATTCGTCAGTTGATCTTCCAGAGGGAGATAGGAAGACAACGCGAAAACACCTCCGACTGCATAGGGTTCTAGAAGGGCTGTTGTCAGAACTATGACTCCGCCTTGAGAAAATCCGCCCAGAAAAATGTCTTTCGGAGATACCCCTTGAGAGACCTCAGCTCTAATCAAGGAAGCAATTCGTGCGGAAGATTTATAAATGCCGTCTAAATCAATTTCTTTTCGAAAGTCTGAGCTTTTTACGTCAAACCAAGCATGGACCGGCTCGCCGTTAAATTGCTTTACTTTGATGATCGGTGCAGTAGGAAGAATGAAAAAATAGTCTTCGCCCAACCTTTTATGCAGGTATTCGGCAACCGGTCGGATAGCTGACGCCGTCCCGGTCAATCCGTGAAGAAGTATCACTTTTTTAACAGCAAAAGGAGAGCCTATCTCAATAATTTCATCTTCCATGGTATCGTCAACAAAGCGTTTTCTTATCGGTCACATTCTAGAGACAACAATCTGGATACGCCGCCGGAGAGAGGAAAACTTGACAACTGAAAGAGTTCGATCACTTTGACTAGTAAATCGATAGAAGAGTGAGTTGTCGACCATGTGTCAGTCCGCCTTAGGCAATCAAAGTTCCAAAAGAAAATTCGAAGCTGAAAGCTGGCCGGAAGAATTAGAACTCAGATCTTCCTTTCGTTCCAAAGCCTTCATCGACAGCTAGAATAGAAAACTTGAAGTATGAATAATGAAAACCAAGGAGAAACTATGATCGTCCTACTTCCGGATGGAAAACTCATCAACCTTAATCTTGTCTGCTTCACCGACACCCGTTCCTTCAAAGAACCCGTGCGTTTCAGCATGGTGAACGGAGAATCCGTTTTCTGCGAGATGACGGAAGATCAGTATCAGGCTATGCTGCTCTCCTTAGTTCATAACGAACCGCTCCACAAAGTTCTCCCGATTAAAGAAAAAATCCAAAAAGCCAAAATAGACTTCCGCGATTTTCCTTCAGTATTAGAAGGTGAAAATTCCCCAGTCTAGTCATGCGAACTTCATAGGCGGCTTCGGCCGTCTTTGATTTTAGAGGACCGTATCTAAAATCTCGTTTTTTCAACAAGGTAGGCCTCCCGATTCATTCTCTTCTTCTTACAACTTTTTCTTTTTTGTTGGGTTCCGACTCCGTAGAAGTCCATAGAAATAAGCGTTTTCTCTCGCCCGGGCGCAAAAAAAGTTCAACAAAACAAGCTGTCGTGGTTACAATTACGACTATTACGACGCTTCGTCGGTTAACTCAGAGGTCTCTATGAAATTACTTACCGTTGCCGCAATGGCATTTACGCTGTTGGCAGGATCTGTCAATGCTGCCGAACAACTGAACGCATATTCCATCATGCCTGAGAAATATGCTTCTAAGGTTTTCGCAGAATTCACAAAAGACACAGGCGTCAAAGTTAACTTCATGCGTTTCTCCTCAGGCGAAGCTTTGGCCCGTCTAAATGCTGAAAAGAAAAATCCTCAGGTTGACGTAATGCTTGGCGGACCGGCCGACACGTACGCTGCCGGCGTTAAAGAAGGCATCTTCGAACAGTATCGTCCGAAAGACTCCGATGCCATCCCTGCAAGCCTGCGCGATCCTCAGAATCACTGGACCGGTATCGGTATCATTCCTCTGTGTTTCTTAACAAACACTAAGTTCTTGGAAAAGAACAAAATGCACGCACCGGAGTCCTGGAATGATCTCCTCGATCCGCGCTACAAAAACAACCTCCAGATGGCCGACGCTCGTACATCCGGTACGGCTACCGAACGTATCTACTCCCTCGTAAAAGTTATGGGCGAAGATCCCGCCTTTGCGTATCAGAAGAAGTTAAACGGCAATATCCAGATGTACACCAAGAGTGGTGCAGGCGGTGCAATGCCGATCGCTACCGGCCAGTGCGGCTCAGGTATCTTCTACATTGTTGACGCGCTTGACATCCAGCAGCAGGGCTACCCCGTCGTGATTACCTATCCGAAAGACGGTGTTTCCTACGGCATTGAGGCCACCGGCATCGTTAAAGGCGCCAAGAATATGGATGCCGCTAAAAAATTCGTCGACTGGGCTGCCAGCAAGAAATTTGCCGACTTCATCGTTGCTAACAAGATTAACTACGTTCCGACACGTTCCGACGTTAAGACCAGCAATCCACTGCTTGACCTCTCCAAGATCAATATGAAAGACGTTGATGTCGCTTGGAAGGGCGAAAAGCGCAAAGAGTATACAAACCGCTGGATTAACGAAGTCATTAAGTAATTCATTCACCGTTTTAACGTGATTTAAAAATTGTGGGGTTCCGCTTGATCAAGTCGAACCCCCGTTTCATTAGGAGTACTTAAATGACGAGCGGAAATAAGCAGCAGAGGGATCCGGTGACCTTGCTCACCATCTGTGTCCTTTGGCTCGCCATGGGCGTTTTCGTCCTGTACCCGATCGTTCGCCTTTTGGCAATGACTTTCATTGTCGACGGTCACCTCACATTTGATAACCTCTTGCCGTTCCTCGCCAATTGGTATGACCGTCGGGCAATAGTCAACAGTATTATTTTGGCCTGCGCCGTAGGTTTTGCCGGCACGATCATCGGATTCATTTTTGCCTTTGCGGTAACGCGTCTGTCGCTTCCAAAATGGCTGACTTTCTTTATCAGCGCGGTAACGCTTCTGCCGCTGATTTCTCCGCCATTCACATCAAGTATTGCTTTAACGCTTTGCTTGGGACCTAACGGCATTATTTTGACTGCCTTAGGTCTGGAAAACTTTAATTTCTTCGGCTTCTGGGGCACGTTCATTTCCGAAACGCTGACCTACTTCCCCATTGCTTTTATGACGTTGTCAACGATTCTGATGAGAATCGATCCGAACTTGGAAGATGCCGCATACTCATTGGGTGCTTCTCCGTTCAACGTCTTCAAATCCGTCACCTTTCCTCTTTCGGTTCCGGGTTTGGCAAACGCCTTCCTCCTGGTGTTTTCATGCTCACTCGCGGACTTTGCAACTCCCTTGGTTTTGGGCGGTCACTCCTTCCCGGTTCTGCCGACACAGGCTTATTTACAGATTACCGGTATGTACGACTTCAAGGGCGGCGCTGCCCTGTCCTTCCTGCTCTTAATTCCGGCGCTTGCTGTTTATGCTCTTCAGAATTTCTGGGTCAGTCGTAAGAGTTTCGTTACCGTCAGCGGTAAGGCCGGAGGAAGGAGCTCTATTAAAGGGCCCGGACCTCTCATTTCTTCAGTCGTGATCGGAACCGTTGCTTTTATTACGGTATTTGTTCTTTATCTGTATGCCATCATTTTGGTCGGCTCGGTGGTGAAAGTTTGGGGCGTTGATAACTCCCTGACATTGGAAAACTATCATTATGTCTTTACGTTTGGCATGAAAGCCATTAAAGACACCTTGCTGATTGCTTGCATCGGCACGCCGCTCGGCGGACTCTTGGCCGTTCTCATCGGCTACGTCTGCAAATGGCTCAAGATCCGCGGTCACAAGACACTGGAAACCGTTTCTCTCTTGAACTACACCCTGCCGGGTACGGTTGTCGGTATCGCATACATTATTGCGTTTAACGATCAGCCTCTAGTTCTCACAGGCACGGTTTACATTCTTATTGCCGCCTATGTGTTCCGGTATTCTTCTGCAGGTATTCGAAACGTCATTGCGGCCTTAACCCAGATTGATCCTTCCATCGAAGAAGCTTCTACAAGCTTGGGCGCCTCTTCGGCCTACACCTTCCGTAAGATCACCGTTCCGCTTGTCCTTCCGGCGGTTTTAACTGGTATGCGCTACTTGTTCATCCACTCGATGACCGCTATTAGTGCCACGATCTTCTTGGTGTCTGTGAATTGGACCCTGATTACTACACGTATTCTGGAGTGTATGACTGAGCTGCAGTTCGCTCAGGCTTGCGCATTCTCTATTGTCTTAATTTTGATTGTCTTCGCCGCCTCTGCCTTTATGGCTTTAATGGCAAAAGTTCTTTGTCCGGTAGGCGATGCTTCCGGAGGACTCCGCTAAATGTCCGTATCTCTTACGCTTAAAAACATTTCCCGCAGCTACGTTAAAGACAACGAAAAGTTTTTCGCCGTTCAAGACGTAAATCTTGAAGTTAAACCCGGCGAGTTTCTCACGTTCCTAGGGCCGTCCGGCTGCGGCAAAACTACCACTCTGCGCATGATTGCGGGTTTTGAAACTCCTACTGAGGGTCAAATCCTTTTGGGCGACAAGGACGTCACAAAAATCCCTGCCAATGAACGTGGTATGGGTTTTGTATTCCAGAACTACGCTTTGTTTCCGCACATGAAGATTTTCGATAACGTTGCCTATGGCCTGCGTATTCGCAAAGAATCTTCCGACGTCATTGCACAAAAAGTCAAAGAAGCGCTTGCTATGGTCGGATTGGAAAAAGCGGAGCATCGCTACCCCAATCAGCTTTCAGGCGGTGAGCAGCAGCGTGTCGCTTTAGCCAGAGTACTGGTGTTAAGACCCCAACTCATTCTTATGGATGAACCGCTCTCAAATCTTGACGCAAAACTGCGCCTTCACATGAGGACAGAAATCCGGAGAATCCAACAGGAACTGCAATTGACCTGCCTCTACGTGACCCATGATCAGAAAGAAGCTTTGACCATGTCTGACCGGATCATGGTGATGAACAAGGGCAAGATTGAACAAATCGGGACGCCTATGCATTTGTATGATGACCCGGCAACACCTTTCGTTGCCGACTTCATTGGGCAAGCTAACCTTTTCTACGGCACACTCGTTTCTGTTGAAGATAAGTACGGCCTTGTTGATGTTGCAGGCCGCAAGGTCAAAGCTCGTATGGGCGTGTTAAATCCCCCAAGAGTCGGAGGAAAAGCGCTTCTGATTGTACGACCCGAAAACCTCAATATCGGCAGCTCTGATAACTCTCTGGCCGTCAAGCTCATTAACCGTCTCTTTGAAGGAGACCGTGTTGACTACCAATTCGAAGTAGTTAATGGGATCAATCCGAAACCTTACTCGATGTCAGTTCCTTTCCTCCCCGGCACTTCACTGCTGCCGGAAGGCTCGACATTAGATGCTTCGTTTGTTCCAAATGCCGGTGTACTTCTAAACGGCGAATAACTTATTTAAACAATCCAAGCAACGTCAAGCCGCCTCCCGTTTTCCCTGAGGCGGCTTATTTTTATTCAGAGGACCCGGCAGAAAAAATTATTAGCATCAACGAGGAGAACAGTTTCTTTAATGTCTAAAATGAAATCTGTAATTGTGACGCACGCAACGGAATTTTTATGAAACTCCTAAGCCTATCTTTCGCTGTCATTGTTTTGGCGCTTTCTTCTGCAGTATTAGCCTCAGACTTTGAGGAAGATGAGCAATATATTGCCTGTCGTAAAAGAGCTGCCAATGATCGGCAATTAACTGTTTGTCAAGAGCGTTTACTCGAGCGTCTTGATATGTCCATTGCAAAGGCGCTTGATAGGAATATGACGCTGCTGACGGAGTCGGAAAGAGTTACTGCCCAACGTTACCAATCACAATGGGAAAGTTGGCGTCAAAGTCATTGCGACTATTCACTTCGTAAACAAAATGATCAGGTGCATCTTAGCTTGGCCTGCTACCTCCAAGCGGCTAGAGACCGCCTAGACATGTTGGAAGGTGAGAAGCTTGAAACAAATTCAAACTTTGAAGTTTGCTTACGGCGTGCTGGAAAGATAGAAAGCCACGAAATTCTCTGTCGTCAGGAAGAGTATCAAAGACTTGAACAAATTTTGTTTGGAACCCTTCAAGCCGCAGAAAATTCAAGCCCACAGCCAAAAGCTGTATTGGAAGATCAACTTTTATGGGAAAAAGACCTCGCTAAAAAATGTAAACGACCACCTTTTGCCTCTATCGAGCAAGCAGCCAATAATTACAAGTGCTTATGTAATGAAATCAATAAGCGCATTCGTTTTTTAACAGGTTCTTCAGAACGCCCCTTGCGTTAGCGCAAGAACAATTGACATTTGC
>USHK01000034.1 GCA_900554375.1 uncultured Sutterella sp. | reverse complement strand
GGAGTCGTCGGCAGCGTCAGATGTGTATAAGAGACAGAATTCAACGAGTTCTGAAAGCTTGCTAATGCTAGGAAGGAATCCCTTCAGGTTCAACTCTCTCTTGATTTGAGCAAGGCAAGATTTCACAAGGTCGTCCTCTGAATAGCCTCGCTGTATAAAAAAGTAGAGAGAAGGCAGTGAAGATTCTTTAGCGAACTTAGTAATGAGCGTGGTTTTTCCGATTCGTCTTCGACCTGTAACAACGACAAGCCTGGAACCATTCTCGAGAAGAGGTAACTGGTTGGACAGCGTTTCTAACTCTTCTGTTCTTCCGTAGAACTTCATATTTAACCTACAAAAATTGTACCTACAATGATTGTAGGTTAATTCAGAGGAGAGATTCAACTTTGAAAATCTTTTGAATCCAGACCTAACTGTGTGAAAGATTAATCAAAAATGGAAACATCCAAGGAATAAAAGCTTTGTCTGATGAATGCTGAAGTGTTGGAGGGTATCAGTTTTATTTGAAAATTTTTGAAAGATGTTTTGGAGGATATTTGACATATGCAAATAACTGCATATAAAATTACATGCAATTATTTGCATATTTAAATAATTCTTCATGGCATTAACATCATTAGAACAAAGTCTTCTTGTTCTCAAGGCGCTTTCTGATCCCAATCGATTAAGGCTTTATTGGCTTTTGACTCATGTGGGAGAGGCGATTTGCGTATGCGAAGCGATGCGAGTTCTCGACCTTCCTCAATACGAAACCTCCAAGCATCTCAAGCAGCTCCGTGAGGCTGGTTTGGTGGAAGCAGAGAAAAGAGGACGTTTTGTCTATTACAAGATTAAGACTCCTGTCAGCTCATTTATCCAAGGTATCGCTCAAGCAATAAACGCCATGGATCCTGAAGGTTTCAAAGAAGATAAAAAACGCTGCAAAGAAATTTGCTGCTGTTTCTCGGACGAACAAAAAAAATGATTTCAATGATCGATTGGTCTCGATTCCTTTCGGAATTTACATATATATTTTTCGAACTGATCTTATTATTTTTTTCGATTAGTTTTTTAGTTTCGCTTGCTCAGATTTTCATATCTCAGAAGCGGATTGAAGGCTGGCTCAACCGTCCAAGCAAGGTAGTTAGCGCTGTATTAGGCGCCTGCATCGGATTGGTAACGCCGTTTTGCTCGTGTTCAACGATCCCGGTCTTTGTTGGACTGATGAAAAGTCGTGCGCCATTCGCGGGAGCCGTCTCTTTCTTATTGACGTCGCCGGTTTTAAATCCAGCTATTATGACGCTCATGGCTGCGTTTTTTGGTCTTAAAGCAGCCATTCTGTATACGCTGTTTACTTTCGTATTCGCAGTGAGCACCGGGCTGTTACTGGATGCGTTAGGGTTCAAACAGTATGTTTATGATGTTACAGTCACCGGAGGCAAAACATCTTCCGAGGTCTGGCATTCTTTTACTGGAACTTTCCGAGAAAAGTTATGGCATGCGGTCGCGTTAGCTTTTGGAGATTCCCTGGGACTGCTTAAGAAGGTTTTTCCTTATCTTTTATTCGGCGCGTTGGTTGGAGGCTTTATTCATGAAGCATTGCCGATGAATATCGTCGAGAAATTTGCCGGAGTGAGCGCTTGGTGGGCAATCCCGCTTGCAGCATTGGTCGGTATTCCTCTCTATATCAGAACGGAAACCATGATTCCTATTGCCTCAATTTTATATGGCGCCGGAGTTGGAGCTGGAGTATTGATTGCGCTTATCATCGGAGGTGCAGGAGCCAGCATCCCGGAAGTGGCTTTGCTGAACTCAATTTTCAAAAAACAAATGCTGCTTGCGTTTTTGCTTTCGGTGTTTTCGGTCGCATGTGTGACCGGCTACTTATTTAATTATTTTGCGTATTAATGGAGTGAATATGGCTGAAAAAGAATCGTTTTTTTCAAGGTTTTTTGGGAACAAGAAAAAGGAGGGCTGCTGCTGTCAGCTTAACATCGTAAAAAATGAAGAAAAAACGGAATCCGTGACGAAAAAGTGCGACGAAGCCAAAGAACTTGCCGGAGAAAAGGATAAAAAATAAAACCTCAACGAAGTTAACCTCTGATCCTTTGGTTCCTTTTTAAAAAGTTTCAGCAAGGGATCGGAGGCCGTTTATGTTATAGAATTTGAGCTCTTGCTAGATACGTCAATTCAGGCTAAAGGAGGGTCTTGCTTTTCCTCACCACTACCACGCTTCTGGAGCAATGAAGGAAATTTTTTAGGCAAGTCATTTCCACTGAATAAATAATAGAGTTTCCCTTTTTTTCAGACTTGACCACTCGAGCTTCCTTCAAACAGTTTAGATGCCGCGAGACAGTAGGCATTTCTAACTGAACGATAGCCGTAAGCTCAGAGACGGTCTTGGGACTCTCAAGTAAAGCCTCAACCATCATTAATCTTGCAGGATGACCGATTGCTTTGAATATTTTTGCTTGTTCCGTATAAATCTCAGGGAACTGCACCATTCTTTTTTGCCTCCAATTTAGCCCATTCAGTAAAAAATTTTCCCAGATTCTTATAAAAGTCGTGTTTAGCCTCTGTCTCTAGCAGTTTCGACCAGTCCGGGATAAATTTGCCGAGAAATTTTTCAAAATACTCAGTTTTTTCTTCTTTATCCAATAATTCATAAACTTCGAGAACGGGGACGATATGTTCCGGAAGTTCGTTGATGTCTTTTTCTGTTTCGAACCCTTTTTTCTCAAGGTAAGAAAGATATTCTTCCAGAATATTATCTCCTAGCGTTGCTTTCCAACAAGTCAAATAGTTTTTTGCCAAAGGTGTACCGGGACTCAGGAATAATCTTGTGTAGTCCAACAACATTTCTTCGATCGCCTTAGCATCGGCTGTTCCCTGAGTGTACAGTTGGTCCAAAAGAAGAGCTCTTCTTGCTAATTCTTCATCGAGATGTTCAGCTGCTTTCTTGAAAACATGCAGTTCTCTAAGCTCTTGTTCGGGTTCAAATAGGCCAAGGAGAATAAGGTTAAGCGGTGTCGTTTGCATAGTGTATTTAGGTTGTCGGAAGAGGCTTAAGCCTCTTCCGAATTACTTAGTTATTCTCTGGGTGAGAACTGTCCGACATAGAAAACTTTGGGATTGGTTCCTTTGTCTTCTTGGAGTCTCCAGACCTTCGAAGCTTTCATCTTTGCCGAAATAGCAGATTTAGGATCATCTAAATCGCCAAAAACTCTGGCTCCAGCAGGGCAGGCATCTACGCAGGCGGGATTAAGGCCATTGGAAGTGCGCTGATAGCAGAAATTGCATTTTTCCACTACGCCTTCTTTTCTCTGAGCGGCCGTATCCCCAGCTTTGAAGAGGTTTGCATAAGCAGGAAGCGCTCCTGCTTTCTTAGCTAGTTCTAAAGCGCCGCCTGTAACACCCTCAACAAGAACGGCCCTGGTTGCTGCGTCCCCTCTTGGATCGACTCCTTTCGGATTGAAACTAATAACTGAATAAGATTTTCCGTCAAGGCTTTCAGGACCTAGCTCAGCAATAGAGTACGGGCAGGCATTTTGACAAAGACGGCAGCCGATACAGGCTTCATCATTGTGAAGTACAACACCCTCGGGGCTGATGAACATAGCTCCCGTAGGACAGACCTTTACACACTGTGGGTTTTCGCAATGATTGCACATCACGGGGATTGCAATTTGTGTACTGTTTGGGAAAGTCCCTTTGGTTTCCTGCAGAAAGTCAGCCCAGTTGAAAGACTGGCCTTCGCCTCTCGTACGGGTGTTATTCTCCGCCTTACACGCCAGAGCACAAGCTCCGCAGGAGGAGCATAAATTCAAATCAATGATCATTCCAAATTTCATTTCTCTCTCCCGGGTTAATTGTTATTAGAAACCTTCTTGATGCTGACGCGTGTGTATCCGCCGTTTCTGCAGGAAGTACCGGATAAACGATCATAGTCATCAACAAGAATTTCATTGTTGTTGCCGCCTCGCGGTGTCTTGCCGTATTCTTTGGCAGCAATCTGGCCGTATGCCCAGTGGCCTTGTCCGTAGGCTTTTGCAACAGTGCCGGGGCCTACGCCTTCCCAAAGTTTGACCTCTGTGACAATGGTACCGACCGGAGAAGAAATTTCGACTAGATCATTATCCTTGAGGCCCAGCGTTTTGGCATCGATCGGGTTGATCTTAAGGACATCTCCCCAGGAACGGTCGCCTGCATCGCATTTCTTGAATTCCTGCATCCAAGGAAGGTTCGCAGAACGTCCTTCTCTGTTTAAGCGACTCTTGTGATCGATGAACAGGAATGGGAATTGCTGTTCATCGCCGTGGCGCAACGGTGCTTCATAATGCGGTATCCACCCTTTAATACCTCTGGCTTGGTAATTACATAGCTCAAGAATTTGGTCCGGAGTTGAATTGTATTTCGCAGCATGCATTTCCAATACTTTCTTCAGATCACCGGAAACGAATTCAAATTTGCCGCTGGGAGTCGGGAATTTACCATCCCAGTGCTTCTTGTAAGTTTGGGGAGCAGAGTTATACATGCCCTTTTGTCTGAAGTCTTCCCAACCATTGATTTGATCTCCGGGAATTGGCTTGGACCCGTGGAGCCAGCACGGAGCAGAGGCAATCTTGGTCGTGATTAACTGGAATTCTCTTTCATTTGTAGGTTTGGCTCCGGTTTCCGGATCTGCGAACTCGCTGGCATAATAGTTCAATAGTGCATGCCAGCCTTTCTTAGCAAGTTTTTCTGCGAGAAGCCAGGTGACCTCGTTTTCTTCCTGTTTCACATCCCAAATTCTGTCGCAAGTCGGCTGCTGCAGCGAAGTCCAGGCATGCATCGAGCCGAATCCGGTAACTGTGCCCATTCCTTCGGCGGCATTGAAAGTCGAGGGCAGCACAATGTCTGCGAATTGGGTCATCTCAGACGGGAAGGGAACCATGTGGACAAAGAAAGGAACATTGCTTAATGCCTTTTCCCAGCGTTTGCCGTCAGAGGCAGCAAAAGGAGTATTTGTCCAAGAACTAATCATGACCTTAATAAAGTCAGGATGTTCAAGCATATAGTTTGCAATATTGTTTGTGACAACCCCGCTGCCCAGCTTTGCCTTCATGGCTGCCGGCATGTCCTTATCGCCGCGGCCGTCGATCTTCTTGCCTTTTCCGTGCGTCTTGGCTAATTCATCCAGATATTTGTCCATTGACGGATACTTACCGGTCAAGGATTTAACAGGATCATGAGTGCCGCCGACATTATCCACAGAACCAAGAATACCGTTGAGCGCATGGACAACCATAGCGGAATAGGTTCCTCTCGGGTTCATGCATACGCCCGGGCCCATCCAGACGATGACATTAGGAGCAGCTTTGCCAAGCGTTCTAGCTACCCTTCGGATCTGTTCAGGATCAAGTCTGCATTCTTTGCCTGCTCTTTCAGGCGTCCAATCTTTTGCCTCTTCGTTCCAATAGGTGACGAGGCCGAGCGTATTGTTTTCTTTGAAGACTTCCGGCTTGACCGCTTTACCGGCGACGAATTGGTTTTTACCATCAACGAAGTCGCCGACGAATTCTTTGTTCCAAAGTCCTTCGGTTAAAAGAACGTGGGCAATCGCATTCGCCAAAGCTCCGTCTGTTCCGGGTAGAAGCGGCAGCCATTCTTTGGACTTTGCGGCAGCTGTAGAAAGCCGCGGGTCTACCGTAATCAATGTACCGTTCTTTTGAAGAGTTCCAAGTCGAGAAATGACATTCGGAACCTGTCGGTTGGAGGCGAAGGGATCAGTGCCCCAGAAAACAACACACTTTGAATTTCCCAAATCGTAATCTCTGTAAGAGAAAAGTCCTTGTGTATAGCCCGGCCCCATTTTTTCAGTTTCGGCGCAAAGGGCGGAAGTCGAAAAATTGTTCGGAGAGCCGAATAGTTTGGCAACGGTTCCATATAAAAGGGCATGGGAAGTATTTCCGTAGCGGCCTTTGAGATAAAGCAGTCTCTCAGGTTCGCCAGCATTACGAAGCTCCATCATCTTATCTGCGACGATATCTAATGCCTCATCCCAAGTGATAGGAATCCATTTGGGATCGACACCCCGGCCTTTTTGCGGATTTGTTCTCTTTAACGGCTGCTTAATACGATCAGGGTCGTAATTCTCTTGCGGAATCAAATGACCTCTGGGGCAGCAGAAACCGTGATTACCTTGAGAATGTTGGTTTCCACGGACCCGGGTAGCTCTTCCGTTCTGATTGAAAACTTCAATTGCACAGTACTGTGTGCAGCCTTGACAGGCAGATCCGATCCACCGGCCCTGCGCAGGGCTGCAAGGCAACGGCAGTCTTTTAACCGTTACACCCTGAGCTAACAAAGATGGGGCAGAGGCCATAAGGACGGAGCTGCCGGCTAGCTCGATAAATACTCTTCTGGTGAGTTTCATTAGATGTTCTCCTTAGGGAAAGAGATTGGGGATAAGCTAATTTGCTATTTAGCCATATTGCTAAATATAGAGTAAATACGGTAGGCGGAAAATGGTGTTTTCACGAAGGGTATCTTTTAGCCAGAATTTACATTTGTCAGGTTTAACTTTAATAATACTTTGGAACTCAAGAGAATGAAAAAGAAGGAGACTTGAAAAGGACAATGGGTAATAACCTAAAAAATAATTCTTAATTGGCAATTACCTACCTTTAAGGATTTTAGGTGTGAGCTGAAGATGAATAATTAATTATCAGGAAGGTAAAGAATTTCCCATATGAGAGTAAGAAGACAATTTAATGAATGTGAGAGAGGTGAAATTCCGTCTTCAGATGATTGGAGTAAGGGTTAGCGCTTAATCTGGAGAAACTGCGCCGAACAGAAGTACTCATTCAAAATGAAAGGAAAGAGTGAATACTTGTCCTCAGGAGGTGCATATAAATCGAGCAGGCACCCAATCGGATAACCTGCTCAAAGATGTCTTGTGGTGGAGGCGGCGAGAATCGAACTCGCGTCCAGAAGCTATCAATACCAGCCTCTACGTGCGTAGCTAATTCACTTAGTTCTTACCGGCAACCCTGCAAACTAGCGATGCCAGTTGCCGGCCAGTTGCTAAGTTTCGCTCCCGCAGTCACAACACCTGCAGGAACTAGCTCCTATGATATGTCGCTGCTGTCCCTTGCGGGACCCGGCCTAGAAGCGAACCGGTTGCAGCGTCTCACCGGAAATTAAGCGGCGAGAGCGAAACGCTCATCGTTGGCGTTTATATTTTTGTAAGCGGTTTAGCGAGGAACTCACACCTCGGCACGCGTCCAAATATCTCATGGCCCCTGTCGAAACCAGGTCGCCCCCACGAGGATTGGTAATTTTATTAAAGTCAGTCCTCCACGTCAAGATTAATCTTGCAAAGATTAATCTTGCAAACCTAAAGCTACACCCGGAACAATTTGGTCGCCTCTTTGTGTCTTCGAAGTTGCAATAAACAACCGATCCGCGGCGATTTTCTCCTTTTGGATCAGATAATTCCTGACGGCATTGGCTCGACGATCCGCAAGCTGCTTAAGATCGGCAGTAGCGATGCGCTGATTTTTCATGAGGAAAGCCTTCATCTGCTCAAAGTCGGCATCTTTAGGCTTGTTTGGCGCAGTCGATTCGCTGTAGAGCTGCTTTATCGCTTTATCGATCTGTGAAGCGGTTAAAACTTTGGCATTCGTCGCCGAAGTAGTATCGCGGTAAATGGCATACCGCATATCGCGCATCAGGAGTTGTTCTTTCAAGCCTTCCCCGTCCTCTTTTTCTGACGCCATGCCGATGATTTGGATCTTGATGCCCGGACGATCATTCATGGCTTTTGCCACGATACCGAGCGCTTTAAGCGTCTTCTCGTCTAGACGAGAGCTCCCGCTGGCAAACTGCAGGTTATTCAGATCCATGTCTTCTCCGCCGAACATCGAGCCGATGAGAGCGAAAGGAGCAGTAACGGCTTTACTGATCAAGTTCACTATGACTTTGACAATAATGCCGCCGACTGAGAATTCGGGATCGTTCAAAGAACCGGAAACCGGAATATTTAGGTCAATCTGCCCTTGGCGATCCTGCAGCAGAGAGACAGCTAGCCCGACTGGCAAAGCATCCTTGGCATCCGGAACTTGCGAACCGAATTCGAGCTTGTTGATGACTAACGCATTTTCACTGGAAAGCTTTTCCTGATTGATGTCGAAGGATCCTTTGTAAGTAAGCAGGCCTTTCTCAATCGGGTGACCGGTAAATTTTGCGGAGAACGGCGAAAAGGCTGGCAGAGAAAGGGAAGTGACCTCGCCCTTCATTGCTAAGTTCAATTTCGATTCAAAGGGATTAACAGTACCGGAAATACTCATCGGAGTACCGTTTAAAAGTCCCTTAACATCGATCGCTGCATTGCCCTTAGTGGTTGTTGAGTAATTACTCAACGATCCTGCAAGATTGGATGCATTTAACTTGAAGGTGGGCTCAATGCTGTTGTCGGTATAACGAACACGGCCGTCTGTCAGCGTTACTTTTCCGATGTTGATTGCCGGAGAGGCAGAGGAAGAAGCTTTCGTCTGAGTTTGCGACTGAGACTTAGATGCGCCCGGCTTTTCTGAGTCTGCAGCCGGCGCCGGGGCGTTGCTCGGTGTGCCCAAAGACGTCAGGTTAATGCTTCCGTTCTTGTTCATGACAACATTAACGTTGGGCGATGTCAGGGCAATAGTCCCGAGCGAGATCTGCAGCGGTGTCAGACCCGAAACGTTAATGCCGCCAACGGCAAGATTCTTCAGTGAAACCGCAGGTGCCCCTTGTTTATCTGTCACATTTAGCGATGCGACATCGGCAGAGCCGGTGTAGGAGAACACAACGGATTTCGCCAGATTCAGCTTTATATCTCCCTTGCTGCTGAAGGTTCCTTGTGTAACATGGGCGCCGGAATATTGAGAGATATAGGGCGTGAGGTCTGCAATAGACAAACCGGTGCTCTGAAGATTCAAGTCCATGCTAAACGGTGTGATGACCATTCCGCCGTTTGCTTGAATATGACCGCCGATTGCGCCGAGAGAGGCGTCGATTGTTGTGCGCGTGCCGTTTTTGCTGTTAATAGGCGCTAGCGTTACGTTGACATTGGTGACCGGCCGTTTGAAGTTGTTGGTCGTATCCGTAAAGTTAATTGTTCCGTTTCGGACACTGACTTTATCAATGTTCCAAGTCCAATCGGTTGGCGTCTTCTTTTCGCCTTCCGGGAGGGCGGCCTTTTCTTTAGCTTCCTTCGCCTCTTGTTTAGCTTGTGTCTTTTGTTCCTTGACGATGTGGTTCATCAGCTGAACTAAATTCAGGCTGTCTTTGTCTCTAATAACGACAACTGAAGGATTATGAAGTTGGATTTCTCCGATATCCAAGTTCTGGCGGAAGAAGGCAAATTCCTTTAAGTTGGCGTCGATTTCCTTAACTCCGACGATTTGGTAGGCCTTGCCAAGTTCATCTTCAAGCCCTACGTCCTTCATCT
>USHK01000033.1 GCA_900554375.1 uncultured Sutterella sp. | reverse complement strand
CGTAAGGAGTCGTCGGCAGCGTCAGATGTGTATAAGAGACAGCTATTCCATTACGCTCGTTTATGTATTGGAGACTGCGGAAAACAAACTTATGGCATCTGTCATGGATGACATGCTTCAAACGGTGGTTACGGCCGATATTCTGCAGGGAAAGCCGCCCCGCTTGGACCATGTTTCCCGTCTTTATATTGAAGGAGATCCCAGCCGAGCAATTCCAGATCTTTTTAAACATTATCCTCAAGGTTATACGGAGTTTACGGACGGTGAAGATCTTCATACCTACACTAAGATTATTGACGGAAAGCGTTATGTCCTGACGCGCCATCAAGGGAATTTTGAGATTTGGGAAAGACACCTTTTTAGAATCGGAGTTGTCGGATTCATCCTTTTGATTGCGATTTGCTCTTTTGTCGGCTGGTATCTAGGTCGCAAGCTCCTTTCTCCTCTGGGGCAGTTAACAAAAGAAGCTGTTAGGGCAGAGGGATTGATCCAGAACGGAAAAATCTACAGCGAAGAGATTTTCAAAGGTCATTGGCCCGACAATGAAATCGGAGAACTGGAACGATCTTTTAAAGCACTGGTTTCCAAGCTCAAAGTGCTGGCGATGAAGGAGAGGGCCTTCTCTACTGAAGTCAGCCATGAAGTTCGCACTCCCCTCACGGTGATCGATACTAGCCTTGAACTTCTCAATGAACAGGTTCAGGGCAACGACCGTCAAAAAACATTAATTCGCCGGGCTCAGAATGCCTCTTCGAGAATTAAAGGAATGGCCGAAGTCTTTTTAAATATCGGCAGGGCAAGAACGGGTCAGAACAATGCGCTTTGCTCTATGCCGGAACTCATTGCCGGACTCAAAGAGTCTTGGAAACAAAAGGCCGAGAACAAGGGCTTAAAACTTTCAGTCGAATTGAAGGAGGCGCCCAAGCAGACATTCAACGAAGTGCTCGGTGCAACTATCTTCGATAATCTTGTCTTCAATTCCATTCATTACACGGACAAGGGTACGGTGACCGTCATCGTTGACGAAGATCAAGCCATTATTCGAGACACGGGAATCGGTATAAAAGAAGAGGATCGTGAACGAGTTTTTGACCGCGGTTTCAGGGCCGGACAGGGCAGTCGCGGCCATTATCAGGGATTCGGTTTGGGACTGGCGATTTCAAAGCGCGCAGCTGAGGCGTTAGGCTGGAATATTGCGCTCAAATCCGAAGTCGGCAAAGGGACCGACTTCGTGATTCGTTTCAAGCCGGATTCAGTTGACGAGGTTGACGGCAATTAGCAGGAAGGGAAGGACGAAGATCATCGCAACAGTGCTTGCCCCAATAGCCTCTGAAGCAAACTCTTCGTCGCCGCCGTATGCCTTGGAAAGCACTGCAATGACGGAGGAGACAGGGAGAGCGGAGGCGAGAATGAAGCACTTTCTCATCAGCGGATCCATGTCTAACGGCATGGTGCACAAATACATTGTGATCGGACGAATAACATAGCAGGAAAGAAGGATCAGCCAGACTTCCCTAGGGAGTTTTTTGAGTTTCTCAAAACCGATTTGCCAGACTGTAATGCCGACGAACACCAAGGCCAACGGCGTTGCTAACTGGCCGATTGTGTGGGTTGACTGAGCGATAAACTTAGGAACGGGAATCGAGAGCAGGACAACGATTAAACCAATAAGAAATCCCATCAGCGGAGGGGAGAGCAGCATCTTGAGGCCTCGAACCGAGAAAATCTTGGGTTCCTCTGCCATCCCTCGGCGCGCCCCGTCTAATTGAATATTAAAAATTCCGACGGTCCAAATGAAGACGCAGTTAGCAAAGAAGTAGACGAGCAAATAAGGAATTCCGTCAGAGCCGTACATTGTTTGTACGAGCGGAACACCGACGAACAAAACGGTCGCTCCGGTAAATGCGGCAATAAAGGTTCCTTTCATATGAGGTCGGACCCAGCCGAGCTTGATAAAGAGAACGGAGACTAAAAAATTCAAGCCGACCGTGAGGAACGGAAGCCCGGCAAACTTCAGTAAGTTATAAAGTTCGCCATGCGAAAACTTTGAAATAACTGAATAAAAAAGAAAGCACGGCAACGCGGCGTTGACGAGTTTAGAGACGATACCGCGGTGCGAGGGCGCATCGAACCAGCCTTTGCGTGCGAGAAAAACACCAAAACCGATCACGATCAATAAAACGCAGACCGCGGATAGTGAATGAAGTATTGTTGCGGCTAACATTATTTTTCCTTGGAATTTGCGGATAGTTTAGTCTCAACGTGGCAACGAACGGAGACGAGAAGTCTTTAAAATAAAGCAAAAACCGCCTTTAAAAAGGCGGTGGAAAGCATGTGTGAACATGTTCACACAGATAAACTAAAGAGCTTCTACAAACTTCAAGGCAGCTGTGACGGAGGCGAAGAACGCCTTGATGTCTCTGTTTTGTGTCTTGCTGTCGATGTTTTGTTCAGCTGTCGGCCACCAGGTCAGGATTTCAGTTTTAACGAACTGCTGAGCTTCGTCAATTTTGTCTTCCGCCAAAAGATGTCCAAGGAATGCGAGCTCGACAGCGAGATGGTCGTCAGGCAGGTTAGAAGTGTTTTGAAGGCCCTTGTTGAGATAGGTTTTAAATGCTTCGTGGGTATTTTGTCCCGTGACCGTAATCAGACCGCCGGCCCAAAAAGAATGCGTCATCCCGATCGTTGTGTCACCGACACCGTAAAAGAGTTTAGCTGCCTCTCGGTCAAAGTTTTCATTAAAAGAGACGGTGCCGAAACGAGGGCCATTAAAACCAACTTCATCGGCAATACTGTTAAAAGCTTCTGCAGCCTTTGGGTAGACGGAAGTTTTATTCTCATGCGGGTCAAGAATAATTTCGCTTAAAACGGTGATGATTTTTGCTAATGCTTCGAAGCATTCTTCTCGAGTGATTTCTTGGTAATTCATGTTCTTCCTTTGGGACTGCGTACAAAATTGCACAGAGTTAGTTCATTGCCGGAAACTTTATCAGCTAAGTGATGATAGGGCGAATCATTTAACTGGGACTTAGGGGAAACTGAGAAGAAGACAGCGGTGACTCCCGAAAATAAGTCCTATCGAAAATAAGGACGCCGGTTCGCAACAGTGTCGAAAAAAGCATTTTATGAAGCTTAATCCGAAGTCAGGTATTCGGTTTACTGTCTTTGGATTGCTCTTGGCAATAGCAGTAGCTTCTGCCATATATATTGAAAAGTTCCGACAAAAAAAGGGCGGATTCATGACCCGCCCAAAAATACGAGGCGGTGCCGCACGCTTTTGGCACCGCAATTCAAACTTAGGCTTTAACCTTCATAGCTCCAAAGTCAGTAATGGAGGAAATGAAGCGGATCTTCGGAGAAGTACCCGCATCTTTATTGATGATCTGGGCCTTAGCAATCAAAGCTTTTTGAGCATCGGTCGGGTTGTCGTAGTCTACTAACTGAAGGGCTTTGGTCGAGCAGACTTCAACGCAGGCAGGCAAACGGCCTTCGGAAGTACGATGCGTACACAAAGTGCAATGCTCGGCTTTTCCGGGAATTCGAGTTGTCCAGGCTGTCGGGCTGGCACCTCTTCCGCCGAGCGGCTTCAGGTCGCCGTAGTAGGACTGTTTATTCGGATCGGAAAATTTGGGAGCACCGTACGGGCAGGCTGCCAAGCAGCCTTTGCAGCCGATGCATTTCTTTTGGTCGATCAGAACTTCACCGTGCGGTCCGAAATAAACGGCTTTAACCGGACAAACCTTCATGCAGGCGGGATTTTCGCAGTGCATGCAGGAGACTCGGAAGTACTCAATAACTTCTTCGGCCGGATGTTCAAGTCTTTCCAAATGATTCCATTTCACTCCCGGAGCAACTTGATTTTCTTCTTTACAAGCTACGAAGCAGGCATGACAGCCGATGCAGTCGTCGGCGTTAACGATAATTCCATATTTGCTCATGACGATCTCCTTAGGCTTTCTTTTCTACACGGACGGGATTTTCGAAGTAGCTCGGATAACCGGACATCGGGTCACGATTGTCGCGGTTCATGAGTTTCTGCGTGTTTTGATTGTCTAGCCAGCCATACTGACAATCAATCGTACCGACAGGAGCGATCAGAGAAACTACTGCTTTTCCTTCCACAGGACCGCCGAACGGAGATGTGATGAGGATGGTGTCGCCTTCCTTGATACCTCTGGCTTCAGCATCTTTCGGATTGATATTGACATGCAGGCAATCTTCAATTTCCATCAAATAGGGTTGATCTGTACGAGTCTTGCTGTGCGTGATGTACGGTTTGCGGGAGCCGTTCATTAGACGAAGATCAAACTCTTTGCTGAGATCGGTCATTGGTTTGTAAATCGGAAGGCCCGGGTAGCCGAATTTAGCTGCGCGATCGGAGAAGAAGTCCAGTTTTCCGGAAAGAGTGTTGAAACCGGGCTTGCCGTCGGCACGAAGTCTTCCGTCTTCATACTTCTTAAAACCGGGTTTCGGAGCCGGGATACGGCTGATCTGAGGCAGCGCATTTCTGAATTTAACCAGGTCTCCCCCTTCGTACTGATGAAGAATGAAGTCAAGTGCTTTTTCAGGATCGCCGTCAAAGAAGTTTTCAGGCTTATCGATGATGCAGCCGAGCTCTAGAGCGATACGCCAGTCTTCTTTAGCTTCGCCGAGCGGCTTAATCGGCTTACGAACGGCAATGTTCGGACCGTACCAGCCGAAGGGAGCGTGGCGTTCATAGTTCATTGCAGCAGGAAGGATGATGTCCATGTTGCGATGACTGTCTTTGCGATGGAAATAGTCAGTAGCGAACGCAAAGTCTAATTTAGAGAGAGCGTCGTTATAGACATCGGGCTGAGGCCAAATATTGACGTTAAAGCCCCACCCGCAGAAGACTTTGATTTTTCCGTCGCGAACCCATTCAGGCAGGTTGTTAGGGCTGGTCTGATCCTGCAGGTCGTGCCAAAGCGGAAGCTCGTCTTTATCTAGGCGGCGAGCTTTCACTTCAGGAGAGTTCCACCACTTCTTATCAGACATGGCAGGGTGCAGACCGAAGGCTGCCATGGACAAACCTTTCGGAGGCAGGCCGAAGGGGACGCCGCCCGGTATATCGATGTAACCCATTAAGATTGGCAGTAGGAGCAAACCGCGAGTGTTGTTTACACCGTTGGAGTTATGAGACAGGGACTGAGTTGTCAGAGTAAAGGATCCCGGCCCCTGCGCCCAAAGTCGAGCAGCTGCTACGACTTTATCAGCCGGTACGCCGGTAATTTCCTGAGTCTTTTCGGGTGTGAACTGCTCCACATATTTGGCGTATTCTTCGAAACCATGTGTCCACTGATCGATGAAGGGCTTATTAATAAGGTTTTCTTTGATCAGAACGCGGGCGATACCGGCAGCCAAAGCAGCGTCCGTACCAATGGCAGGAGCCAAATGGATATCGGCGATTTCTGCGGCTTTGGTTCGTCTGGTATCAACCGTGATGATCTTGCAGCCGCGTGCTTTTGCGGCCTTGATGGCTTCCCACCAACCTAGAGGCTGAGCCCAAACGTTGGTAGCCATGATCATATAAACCTTAGTATCTTTAGTGGGTGTTGACCCGTTATTCGGCTGGCCGAAGTTGAGCTGTTCGGCCATCATGCAGCCTGAGCGGCAAGCGGCGGAAGATTCTGTGGCCCAAGTTGGAGAATCAAAATAACGAGCCAGACGATAAATGGAAGGTCTCGGCTCTTTCGGGTCTCCTGCATAGAACATAACGGATTCGGGGCCGTATTTCTTCTTGGCGGCGAGCATGTTAGCTGCAATCGTCTTGTAAGCCTCGTCCCAGGTAATACGAACCCAGCCCGGATCAGCCGCGCCTTTGGGAGCAGTACGCTTCATAGGATAAAGGAGACGATTCGGGTTATATAAACGCTGCAGCGTGCTCATGCCCTTGGAACAGAGCCAATGACGCGGATGTTCTTTCCAGTTTTTAATGCTGATAATGTTATTGCCTTGTGCCTGGAATTGAATTCCGCAAGCGGGGACGTGATTGCAAGAATCGCAAATGGCAAAGCCCGTCCATTCCTGTGCTTGAGGATTAGCTGCCTGAGCAAGTACGGAAGTGGCCGGAGAGACGGCCGGAAGAGCGGAGATTGCCTTGAGAATTTGCCTTCTTGAGAGTTTTTGCATAATTGTTTCTCCTTGTCAGCATTGGGGTGCTTCTGGGCGAAATTTTGGAGTGATTTCCATATTTTGAAAAGACGAGTTTTCCTGTCATATTTGATTAAAATTGACAAAAATCCTCATCAAAATTGATAACGATATGGCCCAAGACCGTCCCACCAGCGAATTGCTTAGATTTCTTGCCGAGTTTTATGACTCGCGCAACCTTATCTCTACTGCTAACCGTTTAGGAAAGGGCTCTGCGACGTGTTTCCGCCTTTTGGCACAAGCACGGGAAATTTTTGAAGACCCTCTTTTTGTGAAAAGCGGCCGTGCGATGATGCCGACCCCCAAGATGGATTCATTGATTGGCGAGATTCAGTCCATTTTGATGCGCATCGATCGTCTTCCAAGTCCGAAGGTCTTTTCTCCTAAGGACTTGACGCAAGATTTCCGCATTGGTTGCATTGATAATGCAGCGCTGAGATTTATTGTTCCCTCACTTGCGAATCTCTTCTCGCAGGCTCCTAATATTCGTCTTTCCGTTATTTCGCTTCATGAGCATTTTCAGTGGGCGTTAGAGAAGGGCAACATAGATATCGTCATTTATGCGCCGCCCAATCTCAAGTTAAGAGAATTAGGAAAGAAATTCCACTACGAGACGCTCTACAACACGGATCATTTATATGTAGTCAGGGATACGCATCCTTTGGCAGTCAAACTTAAGGAAGGTAAACAGCTTAAGAGAGCGGACCTAAAGAGCTACCGTTTTATTGCGGTGAAGTACGGATATTCAGAAGGAAAAATTACGACGGAGTCCTCCGGATTTGAGGAAGGAAGCAGTATTGCGATTGATACTCCGTATCTATTAACGGTTCCCCATATGCTGACCCAGTGTGATCTCATCGGACGCCTGCCGGAATCTTCTGTAAACGAACTCATCGGGAATCTTCCTCTGACGATTCTTCCTAAGAATTTGGTTGCGGAACCGGCCTGGACACCGGTGTTTCTGTGGCATGACCGTACACATTTTGACCCGGCTCATCAGTGGTTTCGATCTGTTTTACTGCGCAGTCTCGAAGAGAAACGAGCCAAAAAACGTCAGGAAAGCAAAAAAATCTCAAAGAAATCGCTGAAAACATCCTAGGTAAACAAGATGCAGCAGATGGCCGAACGGGAGATTTCAGAAGGTTTGCGCAGTCTTAGATTTCTTCGCAAAGTTCAAAGCTGTTAAGACAGATTTCCCAATGCACTGTCTCCAGCTTCCTATGAGCAGGAGCGAGGATTGCTGTTGAAAACTCTCAAGAAAATTCCTCGATAGGACGTCGTGCAGATGAAATGCTTGCCGATATCAGTCAAAGTTGGGAATATATGCGAATAACACGGCCACTATCAAGACCGGAAGCATGTTAGCCACCTCAAATTTCTTCCCAAAAACCAAATTAATGCCCACGCAAAAAATCAGCATCGATCCGGTCATAGAAAGATACCCAAGAGCCTTCGCAGTCAAAACAGGTTCGATGAACACTGCCAGGAGCGTAATGCTTCCTTGAAAAATGCCTACAGGAATTGCCGAAAAAGCGCACCCGATCCCTAAGGAGGCAGTCAGTATGAAGATTATGACAAAGTCCAAAATAGATTTGGCAACGAGAATTGACACATCGTTATGGATACCGTCTTGTACCGCTCCGACAACGGCCATGGCTCCAATGCATACAGTTAATGAAGAAACAACAAAAGCGGTAACGAAGTTATTGTCATTTTTTCTGTTGGCTTTGTTTTTCAGAAATTCTCCAAATTTTTCAATTTTTCCTTCTAGATCAAATATTGTTCCTAGAAGTGTCCCAACGGCATAGCTGAGCACCACAACTAAGATACCGGAAGTGGAAATGACACCGTCCTTAATCCTGAACATCTGTTCTAGGGTACCTGCGATCCCAATGAAAATTACGCATAACCCGCATGCGGAGATTAAGGCCTTTTGATGGTTTACAGCCAAACGCCTACCGAAAATGATTCCTAATATTCCGCCGAGGGCAATAGCGAATACATTTGTGAGAGTGCCAAGTCCAGTCATTTAAGTTGTGTGTATGTGGGCGTTTTTTTGTGATTTTCTACTCGTCCGCAGTATAAGCTCTGCCGCTTGGATTTTTAGAAGATGTGAGCTATTGGGAATTTTTGTTTCTCTGTTACAACCATAAAAGCTAACCTTCTGTAAAATCGAAACTTTTCACAAGAATAATTATTTTTGAGTCTCAAGGTGAATCAGTCATTACGTTTTGATAAGAAGGATCGAGATCTGCTCAGAAAAATTAATGAGGTCATCGATTCCGGGAATGTATCTTCTGCCGAGCAGGAGACTTTTAGAACCGCTCTGCATCCGCACGGCATTCAAAACATGGTCAGTACCCATGAAGAAAGAATGGCGATGGCTGAGGTCAACCTTTTGCAGCGTTTAAATGACGGTACCGGTGTAGAAGAAAGGCTGTCTGCTTTGAAGACGCTTCATGACGAAGTGCTTTACAGCGCTCAGACCCCTTTCCGTTTTAATACTTCGCGCGTGCTCATCCAGCTTATGAAAGAGATTGTTCGTGCGCGCGGCAATGAAGAAGAACAGCTTCGACTGATTCACGATTTTCAGAAGGTAGCCGCCGGCAATCCCCGTATTGTTCGTGCCTTTCTTTCTAAATTCTTCTTGCTGGAGATGCCGGAGGAATGGAATCAGAAGACTATGGACGACCATGTGCACGACGCCAACACCATGGGCCGCAAGAACCCGACTTATCTCGTGATGGATGCACGTGTTAAGGGTATTCGCCGTCTGACAGTTGTCTACTATAACTTTGTTGATCCGAAAGTAGTGTACGAACTTTATGAAGCTGCCCACATTATGGGTATTTCGGTTCGTTTAGGTATCAAATTTAAAGCTCGTTTTCACGATCGTTATGTTGAGCTCCTGTGGACGCCGAAAGGCTTTACGGATACAAAGTCGGTTTTGGATTTTTTAAAAGAGCCCGAAACCGAAGCATTAATGCAGGAAGGTCGTGCAGTCGAAGATTGGGCCAGGGAAGAAGTTTTGCAGACCTTAGAAGTCTTTAATGCTAAGCATGCCGCAGAAATCTCTAAAGAGTGGGGCATTGAGGTTCCGCTTCTGCCGGAAAATGAGTTTGATGACTACGTCGGCATGGGGCAAACCACGCTGATTCGCCTCTCCGAGTTCGTGCACGCCAAACTGCTTCCGCTTGTTGAAGCAGAAGCCGAAAAGGTAAAGCAGGAGCTGCTGAGCGCTTCCGCAGAGGAGCAAGGCGTTCTTCAGGAACTGTCTCTTATACACATCTCCGAGCCCACGAGACGCTCATGAATCTC
>USHK01000032.1 GCA_900554375.1 uncultured Sutterella sp. | reverse complement strand
GGCATACGAGATTCATGAGCGTCTCGTGGGCTCGGAGATGTGTCTAAGAGACAGTGGGAACAACGATATGGGGAAGCGGAAATAGCGGCCATATGGTTTGAAGAGAACGAATAGGAGAATTTCTTAAGTTTTCCTCCCCAGGGAAAAATTTAGTAGAGCCCCTGGCTGAACATTTAACAGGAAATTTGCCCTGATACCTTGGAAGTTGCCATGATGACGTGTAGCTTAGAACGAAGTCTCTTCTAAAGTGTATTGCCTAATTATCTTAGTAATAAAAAATCTTCGCACCTTGATTGATAGAACTTAATAAATTAGACTGCTTCCCGTAAACTTTTTACATATGTTTAAACTTATCATGAAGCCCAAGAAGATTTTAAATTCTAAAAATATTACCCCCAAAAACAATTCCTCTGCTTTTGAGTCTCGTAACTCATACCCGAAGTTCGGCTCTCTAGCACTTGCTGTTTTATGCGCGTTGACTTCTGTTAACGCCATATCTGCGGAAACTCAGCCGGCAATCATTACAACCGAGGCTTCTTATACCGAACCCGTACTGATCACAAGCACGACTGCGGGAAAATATAACAACGCCACGGATAGTTACCTCACCAGTATTGTGGTCACAGGGACGAACGGAAAACTGAACGGTCAAAACACCTTAACCGTTAACTTATCAAATCCAGAACCACCCTCTGCCGATACTTATGATCTAATTTTGCTTGGCGTTGACGAGGGCGCAAATTTAGAGTGGAATGGAGATGTCTCCCTTTCTTCCATATCGAGCAAAGCCTACGAAGGCACATACGCTCTAGGGGTATGGGCTTCCAGTGCCGTCATTAAGGGAAATGTTGACATCAAGATGGTCGATTCTGCCGACTTTTCCGGTCGAGACAAACATCAATATGTAACCGGCATTGATCTGACAAACCCAAACGGTCAAACTTCCAACCTTTCCATTTCAGATGGCACATTAGGCATTAATGTCTCAACCACAGGAAAAGAAGGCAGTTATACGGAGAATAGTAATATTGAAACCAAAGGCCGCACAGCAGTTGGTATTAGGATGGAGGACCCGGGTTCAGCATTTAACATTGACTCTTCCTCTACTTCAATTACTGCTGACGCTGTTCGTGGAGACGTCACCGGGATAAACGCTATCAATCAGGCAAAGCTGGTCGGCAAAGGAAGCCTGACTATTACAACTTCTGGCGGAAGGAGCGCAACCGGCATTGAAATTCGCGATGGAGCTTCCGTTGAATGGACGGGAGACTTAACATCCGTATCCAACTTAAAAGCCGTAAACATTGAAGGTGCTGATAACGAAGCAGGAAACATAGGCATCTTTTACCACGAGCAAGCACAGTTCGTTCCCAGCTCTATTACCTTCTCCGGCAATATCGACTTAACGGCTAAAACAATCAGCAGTTCCGACGAAAATGAGGCTTTTGCTTATAACGTCCTCCTTGACTCTAAAGTAAACAAAGATCCGTCAAAAGTCCTAGAAGACAAGATAATCCTGGGCGGCGCTGACAAAACGGTAAAACTCTCTGCATCTATTCTGTCTTCTAAAGAAAAGGACGAAGCGAATTCTCTTTGCATTGAAAACGGAAAAGTCGAGATTTTAGGTAAGTCTGTGCTTATTTCGGCTATTGCCGAAGGAGAAGGGACTGCCTATGGCGTTTACATGAATGGCGGTCAAGTGGATTTAGGCTCCTCCGGAGGTTCGGTCGACGTCTCAGCAAAAGCTGATTCAGGGAACGCCAATGCTTTGCAAATCGAAGCAGGCACATTAAATCTTAACGGCGATACCACCATCTCTTCCGGCTCTATCAACAGTGTTGGATCCGGAAAAATAATTGTTAACGGAAATCTTAATCTCAGTTCTCTAGACATCATTAACGGAAATGTTCTGACGATTAAAGGTTCAGTTACAACTACGTCAGGCAGTGTTTTCACTAACGCGGCGAGTGGCACAGCAACCACATTCGGGGAAATTCTCTATAAGGACAAACTTGATTTCCAAGACAAATCGAAATTGATCCTTACAGACGCCGAATATACTTTGGCCTACTTAAAAAATATTCAGGATTCTCTGAAAGAAGCTCCGATTGTTCAAATGACCGGCAAAATCGCGGGGAATTCCGATTTGACCATCGATGATTTGCCGACGATCGCCGGAACCATTTTGTCTAAAGCCGAATTAAAGCTCGAAGGAAATACTACGTTAACCGGAAGTGTCCTGACCAAAACTGAAGCCGGTGTCGGATCCGTTAACCTTGGAGAGGGAAATCAGCTCACAATCGCCGCCGGCACCGATAAAAACTTCTCAATTGTCGGCGGAAACGGAGAGCTTGTCTCAGGAAAAGGTCCTGTCGCCCTCATAGTGGGAAATAGTACGACCTCAGGTTCTTTGACAATCGGAGGAGATGGCACTGAAGGCGGCACGCTCAACGGTACTTTAGAAATTAATCAAACTTCTCAGGTGCAAGTCAAAGGGAATGCAGGCGTGGCTGCTGAATTTGCCATCGGCTCCCAGGTATCTGTCAATGATGCATCTGAACTCGTTATCACTGACGGTGCAAAACTAATTTCCGACATAGTGAAAGTTGCAAAAGACGCTACTGTCAGAGTCGGAACTAACGTCGCTCAAGGCGTTGGAGTTTTCGTTGCGAAGAACCTGAACCTCTTGGGTAAGCTTATACTAGACCCCTCCTGGACCAACGGCTCACCAGCACAGGGCGCTTACGAAAATGCCGATATCACTCAGGGCGGACAAATCACCGTAGGTCAGAATTCAACATTGGTTTTAGGATCTGACGATCCGGACTTAGCCAAGACTGCAATCAACCACACCGGCATGTCGTTAGCCCAGGGAAAAATCGAGGCTGCTCTTTATCTTGCTAAACCCATTTCGTTGGGATCCGGTTCCATCATCGTAGACGGCTCTTTGACTCAGGCCGCCACTAACGCTGCACCTGGCTCCTTAGTTGTCGCCAAGAATGCACTTTTAGCTGTAGCGGTGACGGATGAAACTGCGACCGGCAAAGCTGTTGCGATTAACGACGGAACAGTAAATTTCGCCGACGGCAGTTACTTGCTGTTGACCGGACTTGAAAATCTGACAACGACCGAAGGCCTTCAGGTTAAGCTTGCCAACACCGTCACCGGTACTTTGCTTGACGACCATATCTACGGCAGCAGCGGCCTTTGGTACAACTACATGCTGAAAGACGGAATCGTCACAGCCGATTACGATCCGACTGGGGCCATGACTCAGTTAGGTCTGATCGCTCCTAATACTACGCGCGAAGGCCTCCTTGCCAACAACCCCTACATGGAATCCGTTCGTCAGCTCCTTAATTCCGGAAATCTCGCCGGAGCTGCTGCAGAAATGAACCGTATCGCCATGGTGGGGGCGGCCTCCGGAACACAAATCGCAGCGTTGAACGCCTCGAACATGATTTTCGATACGATTGACGAACACGGTTCTTCCTTGGCGGCCTACTCTCACGATAAGAAAGGATTGGATCTTTGGATCGACTTAAACAGCTCCTTCAGCAAAGCCTCCAAGTATGAAGTCGCTTCTTCCAGGTTCGGCTACAAGAGCGATATGGGCGGCGTAGCAGTTGGTGCCGATTACAGCTTCGGAAATGGGCTTGCTGCAGGTATGGCATTTAGCTTCGGTAAAGGATCGATTAGAGGCCAGAACTCCGGAGCTGGTGTTAAAAACAAGATTGAATATTATGGAATTAATTTCTATGGTGTCCAGTCCAACCAATACGCCAATTTAATTGGAACAGTTGGTTATCTTCATACCAAGAATAAGATCGCCTCTGCCTTCGGTGGTTCTGCCAAACCCAATGGAAATTCTTTCGTAGCTGCTTTGAAAGCTGAAAAACCACTGGCTGTCGCAAACCAATTTACGGTCACACCGCATGTAGGTCTGAGATACACTTATTCCAACATCGACAGTTTCAAGTCAAATGGCTTCAAATACACCAACAAGAAGGTTAACCTTGTTCAGTTACCTGTCGGCGTCGCATTTAACGCCGAAGTTAAGGCGCCATGCGGGGCAACCGTCAAACCGTTTGTTGATGTTTCAGTTGTTCCTGCTCTTGGCCACAGAAAAGTCAAAAACTCTTTCGGCTTGGCTGACGGCACCGCAACCGACAAACTTGAAACCCGTATCGCCAACAATGCACTTTTCCAAGGAAAAGTTGGTGTTGAGAGTGCCTATAAGAACCATAGCTTTAGCCTTAATTATGGGCTAGGCGCAGGTGACAAGGGCCGTGTCGATCAAGCTCTTCAGGCTAGATATAGATATAGCTTCTAATCACTGGTGATATAGAGGAGCCCCTAGATTTACCGAGGCTCCTCCCAGCGTGAAGTTCTTGACATTCTTCAAAATCACTTTGGGGTAATACTCTTCTGGAGCTGTGGTTCCAACTGCGACTCCTCCCCCTCTTCTGAGCCGAGTTTCTTCATAGTATTTGAAGAAACCGATTGCAAATTATTTTTTTTCAAGCTCAGTGCCAGATTTTCCTGGCTATTTATCAGAATTATTGGTAAAAGTCCTCACGAGGATTTATCACATTTGTGCCAAACTTCTCCCTATGCGCAAATGGGTCTTTCTATGTTTACTCTTCCTCCCGTTCCTTAGCTCAGCTTCGGAACGAGAGATTCGTATCGGCTTAATCGATACCTTCGATCAGGACTTTTATCTCGAGACTTTCGTCCCGACGATTGAACACATTCAAAAAACATTAAAAGACTACAAGATCACTGTTGTAGAACTTCAGCAAAACAACCTCCTTGCGAACGTTGTTAAGGAAAGACCGGACTTCCTCGTCTCTTCTGCCGGCAACTTTGTCACACTGATTTCAAAGTTAGGTGCCCAGCAGATCGCGACAGTCAGCCGTAACCATGCCTATAGCCCTAAAGAAGCTGTCTCCTCGGTGTTTATTGTTCGAAATGACCGTAAAGATCTCCAAAAAATTACTGATTTGAAGGGACGAGTGCTTTCGGCTACCGAACCTCACGACTTTGACGGCATGCTGGTTGGAATGGGAGAGATCGCGGCAAGAGGCTTTGACCCGGATACTTTTTTCTCTAAAACGCTCTTCTCTCATTACCAATATCCAGACGTGGCAACATATGTCAAGGTCGGAGCTGCCGATGTAGGAATTCTGGGAACCTGTCAATACGAAAAGCTTCTCACAACCGGACAAATCCAGCCCGGTGAATTTAGAGTTTTAGAGGCAAAGAATCATTCTGAAGCGTGTCTTCGTTCCACGGAACGATACCCTGATACGGTTTTTTATGCTCTGGATACCGCCCCCATCGATGAGGTAAAAGCGGTATCTCTTTCTCTGCTTTCGATGCCAAAGGGAGAATATGACTTCGAGTGGGTTCCAGCCAGCGGTTTCTTGAAGGTATACGACCTCATGAAATCGCTAAAACTCGGCCCTTATGAACATTTACGAGAAACAACCGTGAAGGACTTCATCGTTTCTCATCAGAAAGAGCTTCTCTTAGCTGCGTTGCTTCTTTGCGCGATATTAGTCCATGTTGTTCGAGTCAATTGGCTCGTAAATCGCCGAACCGAGGAGTTAAAGTTTGCTTTAGCCGTCCAGCGAGCGACAGAACGAAAAGCTCGGGAAAACCGCCAAAAACTTGACCTTCTTGAAAAAAGCCGCGTGATCTCCCAAATGAGCTCGATTTTTGCCCACGAGGTCAAACAACCGATCACAAACCTGATTTACTACGCCAGCGCGCTTTCCCTGCTTCTGCAGCAGCTTGGGGTCAAAGACGGCAGAGTGGAATACGCCTTAAAACAGATGAACAGCCAAGCTAAAAGAACAAGCGACATCGTAGAACACGTTCGTTCATATGCTAAACACAAGGCAAATCGATCAGAAGTTTTTAATTTAGTGGAAGTCATTCGACGCGCGATTAACAGTATTAATAAAGAGGAAATAGAGGGCGTCCAAACTACGGCAGATTTACCGAAAGAGGCAATAGCCGTCGGCGACTCTTTTGAAATTGAACTTGCCGTTCTGAATGTTCTTAAAAATGCGCTCAAAGCTGCAAAAAACAGTCTGAACCCTCAAACCTCTATTTCCGTCACCGCTCAAGAGCATATGTGGAAAATAACGGTCACGGATAACGGTCCCAAGATTTCAGAAGAGATTTTTTCTGCATTGGGGCGACCGACCTCAACAAGCAAAAAAGACGGTCTCGGCGTCGGCCTTTCTATTGTATTAAGTATTATTGAAAATAACGGCGGTCATCTGACGTTCCGGAGAATCAAACCAAACGGAATTGCTGTCGACTTGTTCGTAAAGAAAAAGGAAAAATAATAAATGTCCAATCAAATGCTCAGTCCCGTCGTTCGAATCGTCGATGATGACGTTTCTGTTTGCGAATCCCAATCCTTCTTTCTACAGTTAGCAGGATTTAGAACTCGATCTTTCTCAAGCGCCGAAGCCTTTTTAAGAGACGATGATCCCGAAGCCCCGGGTTGTATCATTCTTGACGTTCGTATGGGGGGAATGACTGGTATCGAGCTGCAGCAGGAATTAAATCGCCGCGGTTCTGACCTTCCGATTATCTTTTTATCAGCCCATGGCGATATCGAAATGGCGATGAGCTGCGTTGAAGCCGGAGCCTTTAACTTTTTAGTTAAACCGCCTGAACCTGAAAAACTTCAGTCTTTAGTCACAAAGGCTGTAGAAAAGAATCGACAGGAACGCCGTCAGAAAGCTCATGCGCTTAACCTCAAAAAACTTTTCGATACGCTCACAACTGCAGAAAAGAATATTTCTTATCAGTTGGCAAAGGGTTTGAGTAATCCTCAGATTGCAAAGCTATTGGGTATTTCTGAACGTACGGTTCAAACTCATAGAGCGAGAGTCTATGGAAAACTCGATATTGAGAATCCCGTAGAACTCAATGATTTCCTCCATGAGATGAAATCATGATCAAAAGACGTGAAATCCTTGCCCTCCCCTTGCTGGGTATCGTGCCATCGGTAATGGCACAGAATTTTCACTGCGGAATTCTTGTCGTGGGAGCAGGAGGCGCCGGCTTGGCCGCTGCTTTAGAAGCCTCTGCTTATTCAGATTCAGTCGTCTTAATAGAAAAAGAATCTTTTATTGGCGGAGATACGCTTTATTCAGGCGGATTTTTCAACGCTCCAAATACCGAGTTTCAAAATCGCAAAGGTATTAAGGACAGCGAAGAATTCTACCTTCAGCAAATTACAAAATCCGCTAACGGCCGAGGAAATCCGAAAGTTCAGGCAAGATTAGCAAAAGAAGCTGCCAACACTTTAAATTGGCTAAGAAAAAACGGCGTCACTTTTGGGGATGAAATTTATCAAATTTACGGTTCCGGCTACCGCCGTAGTCATAAGCCTATCACCGCGCTTGGTTCTTCATATGTACAGAACTTAGCGGCAGCTTGTCTTAAAAACGGTGTCTCCATTCGAACTTCCACTCGATTGGAATCTTTTGAAATCCTCCCGAATCAAAGAGGATTTCGCGTCACCATCTCCACAAAGGGAGTAAGTTCGGTGATTACCTCTCGAGCTTTAATCCTATGTGCCGGAGGTTTTGCTAACAATCCTGAGCTTATTCATCGATACGTTCCGAATCTAAATTTCAAGTATTCCGATTCTCGCGGAACAGGAGAAGTTCTTCAGCGAGCAATTGAAGCCGGGGTTCAAGTAGAAAACATGGATGCTGTGGAATGTATCCCTGAAGGCTCCATTCTCAGTAAATACTCGGCTAGACTGTATGCTCTGGCGCCCGGAACTGTCTTTATTAATGAGGACGGTGAACGCTTTGTCGATGAAGCCGCCACACGCAAAACCATTTCCGAAGCTTTGATCAAGCAAGGTGCAAAACGATGTTGGACGATCGTTGATATCAGGAGTGTTAAAAGACTGGATAAAAGTCAGCAAAAAAATCTCTATCGAGCTTACTTTGCCGGCCAAGTTTGGAAGAAGGATACGTTAGAAGCCCTTTGCAAAGATCTGAATGTTCCTTTCGAGAAAGTAAAAGCATCTTTTGAGCAGGTCGATCCGGCACATCGCCCGAGCGTTGCGCCTTTTTGGGCTGTTCGCATGTATCCGTGGATTCATTACACCTTAGGTGGTATCTCAATTAATGAACAGGCAGAATGTCTAAATAAATTCGGAATCCCTATCCCCGGCCTTTATGCCGCCGGACAAATTACCGGCAGTGTTCACGGTGAAAACAGACTTGGCGGAAACGGCCTTACTGATGCGTTTACATTCGGACGCATCGCCGGCAAAAACGCAGCTGAATGGATTAAGGAGAATTAAGAAGAAATCGCTTCTTCTAAACCTCCTTTCTAACAGCACCAAGGCTTCTTACGAAATTTTGGAATTGTCAAGAGATAATTAGCCGACGCTTTCTGTTTGTCGGATATTTAACCTTGTCGCTGAAACGAATTTCCGCTTCAATTCCAAGGAGAAATAATTCTATGCAAACATCTCGTCGTTCTATCCTTAAAGGCAGCATTCTCGCTTCCTTAGCCGGCACAATGGGTGCAACCGCTATGAGCGCTTCTGCTGCTGAAAAACAGGCTGCTCTTCCCAAAAAAGAATATGACCTCGTCATTTGTGGTTTGGGTATCGGCGGTATCGTTACCGCAATTCGCGCAGCTGAGGACGGCTTGAAACCGGTTATTCTCGAAAAAATGAGCTCTGCTGCCGGTAACACTATTTACTCTGCAGGCTTTATGCTTGGGGTCAACACCAAGATGCAGCAGGAAAAGAAGCTTGAAACCGGTGACACCGTAGATAAATTCTACGAAGACATGATGAAGGTTTCTCAAGGCCGCGGCGATCCCAAACTTACTCGACTCGTCGCAGAAAAAGCTGACGAAACCTTGAATTGGCTGCATGACTACGTTGGTGTTAAATACGCTGTCGGCATGAAACTTGTTTGGCCGATGCTCCAACGTGCTCACCTCACTATCGGTGAAAAGAAGCCCGGCGGCACACAGCTGATGCTCTATTTACTGGCTAAAGCCAAAGAACTTAATGTTCCTATCGTCTATAACGCCAAAGCAGTCGAACTGCTCGACAATCCCCAAAACGGTAAAGTTATCGGCGTTAAAGTTAAGACAAAAGAAGGCTTCGCAGAATACTTTGGCAAATACGGCGTCGTCATGGCAACCGGCGGTTTCTCTGCTAATAAGATGATGCTGACAATGATGGCCGGCGTACCTGCCGCCAATATGCCTGTGCGCGGTTCTCATTCCGTCACCGGTGAAAGCATCCTTTTGACCGGACCGTACTTCCCCAAAGTTGTTAACGTTGACCAGTACCACTGCGGCCCGATCCACGGACCTACAGGCGCTAATCCGCTCAACATCGTTAACACGGGTATCGCTGTTTCAAAAGAAACAAAACGCTATACCGACGAAGGTCAGACCTATGTCCAAATGTCTCGCGATACAGCCGCTTTAACTCGCGATAACTGGGGCTACATGATCGTTGACGAAGATACGCACAATCTTCCGATGTTAAAGAATGACTGGTTCTCTTATTCTTCTCATAAGGCCCCTGTCTACAAGGCTGACACGCTCGAGGGTTTGGCCAAAGAAGCAGGTCTGAATCCTGTTGAGTTGAAGAAGGTTGTCGACGAATACAATGCGGCTTTGAAGGCAGGCAAGCTCGGCGAACTGACACCTCCTAACCTGTCTCTTATACACATCTGACGCTGCCGACGACCCCT
>USHK01000031.1 GCA_900554375.1 uncultured Sutterella sp. | reverse complement strand
TCCGTGGACTACGGCATTTATGCGTCCAACTTCGGCGGCGGTCAGGTCGACATCACGAACGGCAACTTCGTTTTCAGTATGAGTGAGGCGTGGCTGATCGAAAACGGCAAATTAACCGATCCGATTAAGGGCGCCACACTGACCGGAAACGGCGCAGATGCTTTGACAAAAATCGTCATGGTCGGGAACGACCTTGAATTAGATCGTGGCTGCGGCACTTGCGGAAAGAATGGTCAGCAGGTTCCAACCGGTGTCGGCATGCCTACGCTTCGCATTGACGGGCTCACCGTCGGCGGCACAGCTAACTAAGACAGCCGATTCAGGCGATTCTTTGCAGACAAACAGGAGATTCTGACTTCAGAAGCAAAACCAAAGTCAGAAGATATGCTCGTTTTGTCCTCTTTTTCTTGCACCCAATTAGGCGCAGAATCGGGGAAAAACCTCAACCTCAGGTCTGCAGCTATGAACAAACTCCTCGTCGGCCTCTGTGCCTCAATCTGTCTCTTATCTCTGGCAACGGACGTTCAGGCAGTCCGCCTCGGCGGAAGAACTACCATTCGTCCGCACAGATCCTATACACCGCCTCCGAGAACTTACCGTCCTTCTCCGGTGAACCCTGCAATTCGCGGCTTCAACGCTCGTCAAAACGCCGCGCCTGCCGGCTCGAATATTCCGGTTCCGCTCTTCATCCCGCCGATTATTGCCGGGCACAATACCATGCAAGTCACGAATGACATGTACCTCATCAAAACCGGCATGAGGAAACAAGGCGACAAGCTGCAGTTTTGGACCCTTCAAAATCACAGCTACACACCTGACTCGAAGTCGGCAAAGGTCCAGTTCAGTATGGATTGCCTAGCGAAAATCTATTCGCCGATTGCGCTTGTCACCTACCCCGAATTAGACGGCAAAGGCAAACAGATTAAATCCACGACTTTTGATCCGAAGTTCAGACCGATTAGAGAAAAAAGTGCGATGGATCGTCTGCACGAACTTTTGTGTCCTAAAAAAGCTTCTTAGCCAGATTAACCAACCCATTTCGAACATAACTAAGTGTTAACCCTTAGATATTTCTCTATCCTTGTCGCATTCGTTTTTTGGAGATTGAAATGATTTCTTCTAAGAGGGCTCTTTTCCTTAGTGCTCTTGCAGGTTCCCTGTTCGGCTTCGGTCTGAGCGCGAGTGCGCAGACCGCTGCTGATCCGACCCCCCAAGCACAATACCCTTACAGTGCACCCTGCATGATGGACGGCTTCTACAGTGGAGCACCCGTGACCTCCCAATATCCTGTCATGATGGGTTTTTATTGTCCGTACCATGGAATGTATCATTTTCGTCCGGTATTCATGCCTACTCAGCAACAACTTCAGCAATACCAGCAGGCACCTCGGCTTCAACCGGCTCCCCAAGCCGCTCCTCAGCAGGCACCTGATCAGATTCCCCAACAGAATGCTCCTGCACAAAAGTAGTTAGCTTCAACCCGATGTTAAGCAGGGGAGGGATCGTTAGTTTCTTCCCCTTTTTTTGTTGGCTCTGTTTTTCATCAATATAATTCGAGGTGCCACTCAAATACTTTCTGTGAAATGCCCTCCGAAGCAGTAAAAAACAAGCTCAGCTGCGCAGCTTTCTTTTTCCTTCCTGGCCTTTCCTACAGCCTGGTGACTTCTCGCATGCCAGCGATTAAAGAAAGTGCACAGATAAACGATTTACAGCTTGGCATCGCCCTTTTCTGCCTCGGAATTGCAGGCTGCATCGGACTGTTTTTCTCTTCCAGGCTCGTCCGTCACCTTAAAGATCGACCAACGATTGCAGCCGGTGCCTCTCTCGGCACTATTGGACTTCTGATCTCCGGCTGCGCAACTTCTTTCGCGTCATTGGTTGCAGGCTTTGCAGTTATCGGTTTTGGCATCGGCCTAACGGATGCGCTGATGAATGCTCAAGGCATGTTCTACGAGCGTCGGTACAAGACGAGATCGATGAATTTATTTCATGCCTTCTTTAGCTTAGGCGGCATCGTCGGTTCTTTGGCTGCTTCCCTTTGTGCCTACCTCGGCCTTTCGCCGCTTTTCGGCTTTTTAGTCTTGGTCGTTCCTTGGACTGTCGTTTGTTTGTTCGGCTGTCGCTATCTCCAGGAAGAGGATCGGCAGGTAACAAGCTCTGAGACTTCCAAAGCAAATACAACAAAACGGGCTTACCCGCTCATCCTCATTTGTTTCGGCTTACTAAGTTGGTTGGCTTACGACATTGAAGGCAGCGTGGCCGAGTGGGGAGCGGTTTACATGGTCAGTTCAAAAGAATCCGACCAAGCTGTCGCTGCTTTGGTGTACGGATTGTTCTCAGGCATCATATTCATCGTTCGACTCTTCGGAGACAGACTTCGCGAAAGCGTCGGTGATTTTCGTCTTTTACCCGCTTGTTCCTTGATCGCCTTCTGCGGAATGTCGGTCGTACTTTTGTCCGCAAGCCCTGCTACTGCGCTTTGCGGCTACATAGTTATGGGGCTAGGACTTGCACCCATCGTCCCGACAATCTTCAGTCTCGCCGGCAAATGCAAAGGCATTTCGGCCTCCGAAGCCAGCAGTTTCATCGCCATCGTTGCTTATGGAGGCCTTCTGGTTGTACCGCCGACACTAGGATGGATTGCTTCTCACTCCTCGCTTGGAACGGCCCTTTGCTTAGTCTTGGTTTTCTGTGCCCTGGCTTTCGTGATCTCATTGGTTCTTCCGAGCTTGAAAGGTCAGTTGAATCTTGACAACCCAATGAAGCCGTAAATTCTTCATTGAGAATCCGTTAATTCTTTCTTGCAGAAATGGCGTTAGAAATCATCTAGAGAAAAGTTGCTCTGGCTGAAGGCTTTCGCCCCTGATCTTTTCTTTGTTAAAACAGACATTTCTTCGAATTTGTACAACTCAATCAAAAATTGAGCGTTGCGCCTACGTCCAGGCCGGCCAAATTCGCGTTCAACATGCACGCCGGCATTGGAGGCATAATTACCAAATTAGGTATTGAAAAACGAAGAAACGTGAAACACGCATTTAAGTTCATGACACCGATGGTGTGGCTGACTCGTCTGTTGGTCGGCGCCTACCCTCAGTGGATCGGGTGCAAACCTGAAAAAATTCAAAGAATTTATTTTGCCAATCACTCGAGCCACCTCGACACCATTGTGATTTGGTCTGCTCTCCCTCGCTCTTTGCGCCCGCTTACTCGACCGGTTGCCGCTCGGGATTACTGGCAAAGCGGAATCCGCCGCAGGATTGCCGTTGACGAATTAAATGTCGTCCTTGTCGACCGGCGCCGTACGGAAAACTCCGATCCTTTGGATCCGATGCGTCAGGCTCTTCGCGAAGGCTCCTCTCTGATTATCTTTCCGGAAGGCACGCGCTCTCCCCAGCCTCTTCCCGGGCCGTTTAAGAGCGGTATTTGGCGCTTGATGAGAGAGTTTCCCGAAGTCGAACTTATCCCCGTTTATCTGGAAAATCTGCACCGCTCCATGCCGAAAGGTGCCCTCCTGCCCGTCCCGACCATGTGCTCCGTAAGATTCGGCGCACCTCTTCCGCACTCTGTCGACGACTCTAAAGAAGAGTTCTTAGAGAGAGCCAGAACGGCCGTCATCAGTTTAGCCAGGGAGCTCTAATATGCGTTTAGGATTTTCCACTCAAGAAGCCTACTTCACGATTCTGGGCGTTCTTATTGTTCTCTCCGCCATCGGTACGATTATCGGCAACTGGCTGGTCTCCCGAGCCCAAGGCAATGAAACTCGACTCAACAATCTGCGCGTTGTTAACTCACGCGTCCGTGCCTCTTGGCCCCTGCTCATTGTTTTTGCAATCGCCTTCTGTCTTGGTGAGGCCGCGCTTCTCATCTTCTTCGCATTTGCTTCATTTTTCGCTCTGCGGGAATTTATTGCGCTGACACCGACCCGGCGCCATGACCACGTCATTTTGATTATTGCGTTTTACATCGCAATTCCCGTCCAGTACATCCTTCTGGGATACGAAGAGATCGGCCTCTTTTCTCTGTTCATCCCGGTCTACTTATTCCTGACGCTGCCGGTGGTTATGGCCCTAGCTAAAGATACCGACCGCTTCTTGGACCGTGTTGCTAAGGTTCAGTGGGGCATTATGCTGGCCATTTTCTGCGTCAGCCATGCTCCCGCCATTGCCACCTTAAATCTCACCAGATTTAATTCCAGTGGTTTACTGCTGATGCTTTACTTCCTGCTGGTTCTCTATTTTGCGGACCTGTTCCAAATCATGGCATCTGCGATCTGGGGCGGAAAGCCGACCTGGAGTAATCAGTACAAGACGTACAAAGGCATCATCATCGGAAGTATCGGCGCTCTGATCATGGGTTCTGCGCTCTTCTGGATGACACCTTTCCGTGCTTGGCAGGCCCCTCTTATGTCTCTGCTGATTATTGTCTCCGGAACATTGGGCGCTCTGGTCATGTCCTCGGTTAAGCGCTCTCTGGGAGCAGTTCGCTTGGACACCAGCATGATGCTGACTCGTGGAGCGCTAGATAGAATGGAAATGCTGTTCTTCTCTGCGCCTGTTTTCTACCACGCAACGATTTTTCTTTTCATGACGAAATAATTTCTGAAAAAATTTTCGTTAGGAAGAGAAAAGTACGGTAAATTATTCTTCAGTACCTTTTTACTAGCAAGTATCAAAAGATGTTCGCTTCTAAGTTTTACTTTTACGGCTTTTACTTTCCGTCCGCGGCGGAAGGTAGGGCTGTGACGGCTCGCATCTAAGATCACACAACACTACTTAACCGCCGCTCCTTCGGGACTCGGCGGTTTTTTATAGCCTCAATCCCGACAGGCGCCATAATGGAGAACCATAATGCCTTACACAACTGATGACCTCAGAATTAAAGAAATCAGAGAACTGACTCCGCCGTCTTACCTCATTCGCGAATTTCCTTGCGGACAACTCGCATCTTCAACCGTACACATTGCCCGTCACTCTGCGCATGACATCATCCACGGCAAAGACGATCGCCTCCTTGTCATCGTCGGACCATGCTCTATTCATGATCCGGTCGCTGCAGAAGAATATGCAGAAAAGCTCTCTGAGCTTCGCCGGCATTTCGCCGATGATCTTGAAATCATCATGCGGGTTTACTTTGAAAAACCCCGCACCACCATCGGCTGGAAAGGCCTGATCAATGATCCTGACTTAGACTGCAGCTTCCATATCAACCACGGTCTTCGATTAGCCCGTGAGCTCCTCTTAACGATCAATGAATTGGGCGTTCCTGCCGGGACTGAATATCTCGATATGATCACGCCTCAGTACATTGCAGACTTAATCTCCTGGGGCGCAATCGGAGCAAGAACCACAGAAAGTCAGGTACACCGCGAATTAGCGAGTGGACTTTCCTGCCCGGTCGGATTCAAGAACGGCACTGACGGCAACGTCAAAATCGCTATCGACGCCATTAAGGCAGCCGCAAACGAACATGTTTTCCTTTCCGTAACTAAGGGCGGTCACTCCGCCATCGTGGTCACAGGCGGCAATGAAGACTGCCACGTCATCCTTCGCGGAGGCAAAGCACCGAATTACGATGCCGAGAGCGTAGCCAAGGTTTGTGAAGCTTTGAAAGCAGCCGGCCTTCCGCCCTCCGTTATGATTGATGCCAGCCACTCCAACAGCCATAAGAAGCACAAAGAACAGATTGATGTCGTTGACAGCATTTGCAAGCAGATCGGCGACGGAAGCTACAACATCATGGGCGTCATGATCGAATCCAACCTTATCGAAGGCAACCAGCCTCTCGTTAAAGGTAAGGAAAAAGAACTGAAGTACGGTCAGTCCATCACCGATGCCTGCATCGGCTGGGATGACACCGTCAAGGTCATCACATCCTTGGCTCACGCGGTGCGCGATCGCCGCGAAAGAAATCGCTAATTCGGTTTCATAGAAAAAACCGCCCTAAAGACCGTTAAATCCTCAGGGTGGTTTTTATTTAGGTGTTAGAGATCAGCTGACTTTCAAACCCAATTACTTGATGCCGACAATCATCGGGATTAAGTTCTGGTAGAAGCGCAAAGCGATTCCGATCACATCTTCGTCAAAGTCAAAGAGTCTCTGATGGTGGCCGGCAGATGTACGACAGCCGAACACGACGAATGTACCTTTACCGCCGTGCTGCTGGACTCTGCGAAGCATGATCGTGCAGTCCTCGCTGCCCAGCTTCAGGCCGAGCGGTCTGGCGAGTTCCTCGGTCGTAACATTTCTTGCAGCGATATAAGCAAGCTCGATAGCTTCCTGATCGGGCTTGAATTCGGTGGCCTCACCGGCTTTGACGATATCGACCTGACAGTCATACATGTCGGCGGAAGCTTTAATCTTACGGATCGCCTGATCACGCATGTATGCGTTCAATTCTTCAGTTTCACCGCGAACTTCGAGTTGCATGAAAGCGTTCGGAGCAACAACATTACGGCCCTGACCGGCAACTAACGTTCCGACGTTCAGAGCAGTAACTTCTCCGATCGGTCGCGTGATGCCGTGGATCGCCAAAGCAGCGGCTGCGCCGGCCAACAATGCGTTCTTACCTTTCTGAGGATCGGCACCGGAGTGCGCGGCAAGACCGGTAAATGTTGCATCCAGTTTGGTAGAAGCCAAGAAAACGCCGGGTTCCGGAGAAATCGTACCGGTCGGCAGATTAAAACCAAGGTGATTTCCATAGAAGAAATCAACGTCATCAAAAATGCCGGTTTCGGTCATCGGGCGAGCACCGCGGACACCTTCCTCAGCAGGCTGGAAGACGACTTTAATCGTCCCGCAGAACTGATCCAAGTTTTCCTGAATCCAGTTGCAAACAGCGATACCCATCGTCGTATGGCCGTCGTGACCGCAGGAATGCATATGCCCCGGATTTGTACTTGCCCAGCCTTCGTCGAAGGGGCGGTGGCCTGCTTCGTGAGCTTCTTCCACGTCAACGCAGTCCATGTCGAAACGAATCGCTAAGACAGGGCCGGGACGGCCTGTTTCGAAAATAGCTGCGACACCAGTGTAATCCTGCATGGAATCGATAAATTCTTGCGGCACTCCTTTTTCTAAAGCTGCTTTTTTAGCTTCTTCAACCTTAGCGGGATTGCGGCCGGCAACAAAGTCCGGATTGATGACCTGACGGCCATAAATCGGGTTCAGACCAAAGCTGCGGAGCTTTTCCACGATCTTGTGAGTCGTGACAAATTCGCACCAGCCGGTTTCGGGATAGGAATGGAGTTCACGACGGAACTTAATCAACTCGTTTTCAGTAAGCAACTTTATTCTCCTTGTTACCGTTCAAATAATCTAATCATTATCGCTGATCTTTAAGTTTATGTAGAGAGGGGGAATCTCCTACTTAATCTCCATGTGATTGTTCCTATGGTCAGACATCACTGTGTCGCTTAGAATCTCTGCATTCTGAGAAAAAACATGCCCAAACTTCTGTATTCCATAATTCTGAGCGTTGCTTTTACTTGCAGTCCGACCTACGCAGAAGCAAGCGGTGAAATCTTAATTGGATTAATTGACTCCGCCTCCGTGGCCACCGAATTCATCCAAGCGACGGTCAAGAGGTTAGAAAAATCATTTTCACCTCAACCGGTAAGACTGGAAAAAATACCCAACTCATCAAAATTACAGGAATTTACGCTCAGCAAGTACGATTTTTTGATAAGTCCTCCTGCTTCTCTGCCAGTCCTTCCAGAAATGCAGAACAGAATTATTGCCTCTGCCGGCTCATCTGCTTCAAACAATCTCGGCTTGCCCTCGGGAGGGATAATCTTAGTTCCATCTGAAGAAAAAACAATTCATAACTTAGCGGACCTTCAAGGAAAAACAATCGCATCAACACTGCCAAACGATCTGGCGGCTTGGCTCTCTATTGAATATGAATTCAGAAAGAAAGGACTTTCGACTAACGGTCTTTTTAAAAAAGTTGATTTTGTCCAACACCCTATCCCCGATATTTTTAATCAGGTCTTATCGGGAAGCGCAGATGCCGCCTTTTTACCTTCATGTCTACTCGAGCAAGTTGAGTCTCTCCAACTAATTCCTAAAGGTTCTATGAGAGTAGTCAATGAAAAGGCAACAGGACTAACAGGTTGTAGGAGATCCACCGAGCTTTACCCTGGGATTGTCTTTCTTTCAACTCCTAAAACAACTCTAGAAGCAAGCAAAAAGGCGGCCCTCACAATTTTGGCGCTTCCTCCAATTCAAGGCACAGAATGGATAAACGGAGCTGATTTCTCAAAACTCCACGACCTACTTCGTGAATTAGAGCTAGGACCCTATAGTTATTTAAAAAACCAAGGGGTCTTTGCCTTCATCAAGGCTCATATTTTCTGGTTTTTAAGTGCCTTTGCTCTGTTGCTATTTTTGCTTATTAACGAGCGAAGGCTTAATTTTCTTGTGAAGAAAAGGACCGCAGAAATCCAAGAAATGTCCGAACACAACCTAAGTCTAGAAAAAGAGCTGTCCTCAACAAGAAATAAAATTTTATCTTTGGAGCATTCGACAATTGTTTCTGAACTCTCCTCACTTGTCGTTCATGAATTCAAACAACCTCTGGCATCCATTTCGAATCATATAAATATCATAAAAACAAGATGCAACGAAGCTCTCAACGAGGACGAGCTCAGTGAAGACTCCATGGAAGCTGTAGAAAGAGGACTCGAAAGAATAGTAAGAATACTGAATCGCGTAAGAGAATATGCAAGGGACACAGCACAACCCCAACGGAAATGCTCTCTTTTAGAAATATGTCAAAAAGCCATAGACGACTGCCAGTTTGACAAAGGTGACTCTTTTCTTAATATTCAATGGGGAAGATTGGAGAACTCCGAGGTTTTAGGTGCTCCCGAAGAGCTTCAGCTTGTTCTCCTAAATCTATTAAAAAATGCGGCGGCTGCCAGCCACAAAGGGGAACCTTCTTTACCTGTTACCCTATCTATAACAAGCAAACCGCAGCCATGTATAGAAATTGAAAACGGTGGAGAACTTCCTGATGAACAACAAGTTAAAGAAATGAACCAAAACATCGTGCATCTAAAATCTACTTCTGGCGGTCTTGGGATCGGCGTTGCTTTAATAAAAAAATTAGCTGAAAGAAACAACGCCCAAGTTTTTTACGAGCTCAAAGGGAACAATCGTCTACTGGCCCGGTTGCTCTTTAAGGAAGAAGCATATGTTAAATAAAACTCAGGACTTTACAGTTTACGTGCTAGATGATGACGAAGACGTTAGAAAAAGCGTCAGACGGTACTTAGAAACCACTGGGTGGAAAGTAACGGATTTTTCTAGCCCTTCGGAGTTACTAAAAAAAAATGCACTAAGAGGTCCGGGCTGCCTAGTGCTTGATCTAACGATGCCTGAAATGAACGGAATCGAAGTTCAACGACGGCTCATGCATCTGCAGAACCAAGTCCCTGTAATTTTTCTTTCTGGGACTGGAACCATCCCAACTGTAGTCAAAGCGATGCAGCTGGGAGCCGTCACTTTCTTAGAAAAACCAGTAGACGCCCTAAAACTTAGGGAAGCGATTATCAGTGCAGCCGTAAAGTCGTTAGACACTCAAAACACGAGTGTTGAATGGAAGGAAATTCATGATCGATATAATTCATTGACAGACAGAGAAAAACAAATTAGTGAATTTATTGTTGGCGGTATGCTCAATAAATCTATCGCCGATCGTCTCAATATTTCTGTAACCACAGTAAAAACCCATCGCGCCTCCATATTTTCAAAACTAGGAGTAAAAACTGCAGTAGATCTCACTCGCCTCCTTACGCAAGTAGAACTTTCCGGATCTCAGAAATGATTCTGTCTCTTATACACATCTGACGCTGCCGACGACTCCTTACGTGTAGAT
>USHK01000030.1 GCA_900554375.1 uncultured Sutterella sp. | reverse complement strand
CGTCTCGTGGGCTCGGAGATGTGTATAAGAGACAGTTTCAATACTACATTCTTCAAACAACTACTGAAACAGCGTATTACGCACCGCCTGAAGAGATTCAGGGGAGTTTCAATACTACATTCTTCAAACAACTACTGAAACTTTCCGAAGTCTTTATGAAAGCCTTTCGGTAAGTCTGTTTCAATACTACATTCTTCAAACAACTACTGAAACCTCTGTGCAGTCAATGAATCAGGCCCCGGGGCTTCGTTTCAATACTACATTCTTCAAACAACTACTGAAACACGACTGTCCGGCCCCGTTTCTTCTGTTCGTAACGAGTTTCAATACTACATTCTTCAAACAACTACTGAAACTGTATAAGGACACCGCCCGCGGTATCGCCGATTTGTTTCAATACTACATTCTTCAAACAACTACTGAAACCTCTTTCTCTTTGACAAACGGAACTGCTACAGCAGGGTTTCAATACTACATTCTTCAAACAACTACTGAAACAAATCACGCCGAGCACGACCGTAAAAACGTATGGCGGTTTCAATACTACATTCTTCAAACAACTACTGAAACACCGCGTGAGCAATGTTTGCGCCGCCTACAACAGTTTCAATACTACATTCTTCAAACAACTACTGAAACACAGTCGCCCATTAGTCGAGACAACGGAGGACGCAGTTTCAATACTACATTCTTCAAACAACTACTGAAACTTAATACTCGAGGTCAATGCGGACCGGAGCGCCGTGTTTCAATACTACATTCTTCAAACAACTACTGAAACTGAGGGTTCTTTTCGCTCATGTATTTAGCAATCTGGTTTCAATACTACATTCTTCAAACAACTACTGAAATACCTCACGCCTCCTTCCGTTTATTGTTCTGCGGAAGTTTCAATACTACATTCTTCAAACAACTACTGAAACCGTCCGCCTTTGCAAACTATGTAACGCTGCTTGCTATGTTTCAATACTACATTCTTCAAACAACTACTGAAACGTTTCCTTGATAGTTGCGCTGGCGTTTTTAGTATCGTTTCAATACTACATTCTTCAAACAACTACTGAAACTGGGAGCAGTTCGAGGCCGATGCCGATAAATGGGTTTCAATACTACATTCTTCAAACAACTACTGAAACTTCAATCAGGGCGTATTCAATCCTTCAAAGGTTATTGTTTCAATACTACATTCTTCAAACAACACTGAAACGCGGAGGTAAGCGATGGCAGTTACTGATACCCGGATTTCAATACTACATTCTTAAATCAACTACTGAAACTCGATATTCGGTAAGTCCGCCGCAATGTACGGGCCGTTTCAATACCACATCTTTCTAATTACAACAGGAACAAGATATTCGGTAAGCTCAAGAGAAAATAGCTTCGTTTTTCGGCTATCCAGTTTCGTACAAACAACCCTTTTCAAAAAGAAACAAGAATAAAACTCAAGGTTGCCCTAGATCTTGACCTTCTAATCTTTATCCGTTTGAGAAAAACGAGCCTTCGCCTTTCTGGAATAATGAATTAAAAACGGATGTTTCGAAGGAACCGCAAGAAAAGCGACAGCCCCAAGGATCAAAGCCCCGCCAATGCATTCCCAGGAATTCACACTAACCCCTAAGAAGATCATACTCAAAAGCGTTGCTGCTACCGGATCGAAGGTCTCCATCATGCCGGCGACATCCGCGGGAATAATTTCGGCGGCTGCTTGGAAAAGCCAAAAAGCCGCAATCGTTCCGAATAACACGATAAACGCATATGCCAAAACTGAATAAACTGTCCAGTCCAAAGGCTCATTCCAGAAATGACTGAACAACGTCACAGTTACTCCAGTAAGCAGCAGCGCCCAGCTGGTCGCTAATCCGGATCCCACACGCGCTATAAATTTTTGAGGCAAAAGAACGTAAAAAGCGCCGGTGATTCCGGAGCCTATTCCAGCCCAAAAACCGATACCCGAAACGTTGAAGTTTTTAAAGGATCCGCCCGTCACCACTAAAACCACGCCTGAAACTGCAACAAGGCCGCATAAGATTTCTTTCACCGTCAGCCGCTTATGCTGAAATACCACCATGAACAACATGATCCAAAGTGGAACTGTCGCTGTTAAAACGGCGGCAAAAGGCGCGTTTGCATATTGAATACACACAAAAAAAGTTAATTGAGTACCAATAATTGTTAGCGTGTAAATTACTAAATCAATAATATTTTGCTTGGTTTCAAAGACTTTCAAAGCCCTCTTCTTTAAAAGAAAGAACTCGATGCCAACAAAGATGGAGCCGGCAAGAAGCATTCTGATGGAGATCAAATCCATCGGTGTAAAGTGACAGTTTTGAAGGAGATATTGTCCGGCTACACCCATGGATCCCCAAAAAACAGCAGCCAGACCGGCCATCATCATGCCTTTTAAAGTGTTATTCATTCTCGTCTCCTCTGCTTCTTGAGTTTGCCAGCTTTGTGGCATCACTGAATGCATTTCAACTCTTTTTAAGAAATCCTCTTTTTTAGAAAATTCTTTACTTTTTTCGGCAGGATAAAAGCACCGAATAATGCGAAAATTCAACTATGAATCTCGATAACTATCGCCGAATCATTCATCTCGACCTCGACGCCTTTTTCGCTTCTGTCGAACAGCGAGACAATTCTTCGCTGCAGGGAAAAGCAATCGCTGTCGGATTAAATTCTGCTCGCGGTGTCGTTGCGTCTGCCTCCTACGAGGCTAGAAAGTTCGGAGTGCGTTCGGCAATGCCCTCCTCTGTTGCGGCGAGACTCTGCCCTAATTTGATCTTTGTTCCCGGGCGAATGGATGAGTACAAAAAAGCATCAGCGGAAGTATTCGAAATATTTTCTCGCTACGCAAATCTAATTGAACAAGTTTCTATCGATGAGGCATTCTTGGACGTAACTGATGTCTGGCGCGACTATGGTTATGCAATGGAAATTGCAAAGCTCATCAAGGCGGACGTTCGTCGAGAGATCGGTCTCATTATTTCCGCCGGCGTCTCTTACAATAAATTTCTCGCAAAAATTGCGAGCGACTGGCGTAAACCCGACGGCTTATGCGTAATCCACCCGGATGCCGCACTTAAATTCATTGCACGTCTCCCTGTCAAAGCAATTTGGGGCGTGGGTCCAGTGACTTCTCAAAAGATGGAAGCCCTCGGAATCTTCACCGGCAAGGATTTGCGGGAGAAAGATCTTTCGTTTTTAATCGAGCAATTCGGCAGTTCGGGTCTCTCGTATTACAACTTTGCTCGCGGCATTGACGATCGTCCCGTCAGAGCCGAACGCATTCGCAAACAGGTAAGTGCCGAGATCACACTCTCAAAAGATGAAGGAAGCCTCAATAAATTAGAAGATACGCTCTCCGAATTGACCGACTATCTAATGACGCGCTTACGTAAAAACGACTTCCTCGGCCGTTCGCTGACCTTAAAAGTGCGTTTCCACAACTTCAAAACGATTACGCGAACACATACATCTAACTCAGTCTTTAATGAGAAATCTCAGATTCTTAATACTGCTGAATCTTTGCTGGAAAAAATCGATTTCAATCATCAGACCGTGCGCTTACTCGGAATCGCTATCGGAAATCGCTTGGAGGAAGACACAGAAAACATGTTGAATCTCGGCGATATGGACGAACTTACACCGCGGCTTCTTTAACCAGCGGACGGACTCGACTGAGTTGAAACTCGAAGTGCTGTAAATATCGCAAGGGTCTGCAGGATCGCGACGCCGAAAAGAACCGCCGTAAACATACCGACATCAAGCAGCGGACCAAAGAGAATTGGTGTCAGAGACTGACCCACGTCCATTCCGCAATACGTAAAGCCATACACTCGCCCGAAAGATTTCTTTCCAAGCTTAGCGACTGTAGCTCCACGAATCATAATGTCTCGGCTCGGAGCTGCCACACCTGTTCCCAGACCCATCAGGCACATTAAAACGACTGCCCAATACCCCGTCAAAATCTGTGACGCTAGAATCGCAGCCATTACGGCAGCGAATGTAAGACACAACGCGACAACACGATTGCTCGTGATCTTATGTTGGTTGGTTAAGAATCCGCCGACCAAAGCACCGGCGCCGGCGCCCAGGAGATAAGCGGTCAGCGCAGCGGATGCTCCTGTCAGATTTAAATGATAGGCATTCTTGAAAATCGTCTGAGAAAAGCTTTGAAGAACACCAAACGCTCCGGACGTAAAAAAGAAAAACATAAAGCAATACCAAACATCCGGAACGCGCAGGAATCCGAACGTGCCCTCCTCTTTTTCTTTCGGTGTAGGCGGCGAACTGTCACGGACGGAATCGCGAGAGAAAACACCTCTGAATACAAATTCGATAACCAAAACAATCAATGCCACGGAAGAAGCCGCAAACGCTGCTCCTCTCCAGCCGAACCAGCCGGCAGTGGTCACCATAAAGAAAGGACAAATTGCCCAGCCGATATTGCCGGTGATGTTATGCCACGCAAAGGCGTGACCCAAAAACCTATCTTGAATGTTGTAGTTCATCAGCGAATAATCGCTCGGATGAAATACCGAATTGCCTGCGCCGGCAAGCATCGCCGAGAGATAAAGCATGGGGACATTTTCTGCCATGCCTAAAGCCACAGCACTTGCAATCAGCAACACCAGCCCCGTGTACATAGAAGAACGGCCGCCTACTTTGTCGACTAGGAACCCGCTCATAGATTGACCGACCGCACTCGTGACAAAGAACGTCGTCATCAAGGTTCCGCCCTGAAGAAAATTCAATCCGAAGTGCGGCAGAATCCACGGGAAAAGAGACGGAATTACCAGATGATAAAAGTGAGAGCTGGCGTGAGCGATCGAAACGAGAAAAATCGCGAGGATGTTGTGACCGCGAGTTCCTTGTGCGTACATGGCGTGGCTTAAGAGTGTTTTTTCTTATTCTATTCCTCGCGTCTTCCAAAATAAGTTAAGGCCGAGAGATTGTTGGTCTCCCGGCCTTTAACTCAAATGAGATCAGATGATCTTATCGGTTGTCTTTACGGTCTTCAAAAATGAATTTGCCGTCGACATAATCCACAAACACCGTGTCTCCAGGAGCATACTTGCCCTTGAGAATATCCACAGCAATCTGGTTTTCCAGATAATCTTGGACCGCGCGGCGCAGCGGACGTGCACCGAACAGCGGATCAAAGCCCACCTTACCGATTTCGTCCAATGCTGCTTCGGTAACGTCCAGACCGATGTTCTGCTGTTCCATACGTTTCGCAAGCTTACGAATCTGGATACGGGCGATTTCGCGAATAGCTTTCTGATCAAGAGCATTGAAGACGACGATTTCATCGATACGGTTAATGAATTCAGGTCTGAAGTGCTTCTTGACTTCGTCCATTACGGCTTCTTTCACAACTTCAGGATCTTCACCCTGACGGTTCATGATTTCGTGAGAACCGAGGTTGGAAGTCATAATGATGACGGTATTCTTGAAGTCAACCGTTCGCCCCTGACCGTCAGTCATACGACCGTCGTCCAAGGCCTGAAGCAGGATGTTGAAGACATCCGGGTGGGCTTTCTCAACTTCATCGAGAAGAATCACGCTGTAGGGCTTACGGCGTACGGCTTCAGTTAAGTAGCCGCCTTCTTCATAGCCGACATATCCCGGAGGCGCACCGATCAGACGAGCCACAGAGTGTTTCTCCATGAATTCGCTCATATCGATACGAATCATGGCGTCTTCCGTATCAAACAGGAATTCGGCTAAAGCCTTTGTAAGCTCTGTCTTGCCGACGCCTGTCGGCCCGAGGAAGAGGAAGGAGCCGTAAGGACGATTCGGGTCGGACAAGCCGGCACGAGAACGAAGAATCGCGTCAACAACCTTATCAACAGCTTCTTTCTGTCCTACAACGCGCTTACCGATGTACTTGGCCATATCCAGGAGTTTCTGGCGTTCGCCTTCCATCATCTTGGAGACCGGAATACCGGTTGCACGAGAAACCACCTCTGCGATTTCTTCAGCACCTACCTGTGTACGCAGGAGCTTCGGTTTTTCATCGTAGAGCTTGGTTTCTTCCTTTTCTTCCTTCACGAGCTGTTTTTCAAGTTCGGGAAGTTTGCCGTACTGAATCGCAGCGAGTTCTTCATACTTACCGGAGCGGCGAAGCTCTTCCATCTTAGTCTTGAGCTTGTCGATTTCGTCACGGACTTCTTTAGAACCTAACGCAGCGTTCTTTTCTTTCTTCCAGATTTCTTCCAAGTCTGAATATTCACGGCTTAACTTAGCGATTTCATCTTCCAAACCGCTCAAACGCTTCTTGCTGGCCTCGTCTTTTTCTTTCTTGACTGCTTCGCGTTCGATCTTTAATTGAATCAGACGGCGGTCCAGTTTATCGAGTTCTTCCGGCTTGGAGTCAATTTCCATCTTGATGCGTGCTGCCGCTTCATCAATCAAGTCAATCGCCTTATCCGGAAGGAAGCGGTCTGTAATGTAGCGAGCGGAAAGTTCGGCTGCAGCAACAATCGCCGGGTCGGTAATTTCGACGCCGTGATGGACTTCATACTTTTCCTGCAGACCGCGCAGAATAGCAATCGTGTCTTCGACGCTCGGTTCGTTCACAATCACTTTCTGGAAACGGCGTTCCAGAGCCGGATCCTTTTCAATGTACTTTCTGTACTCATCCAAGGTCGTAGCACCGATCACGTGCAGTTCGCCGCGGGAAAGTGCGGGCTTAAGCATATTGCCTGCATCCATCGCGCCTTCTGTCTTACCGGCGCCGACCACAGTGTGGATTTCGTCAATAAACAGAATGATGCGGCCTTCTTCGGCAACTACTTCTTTAAGCAGCGCTTTCAAACGTTCTTCGAATTCGCCGCGATATTTAGCACCTGCCACTAAGCCCGCCATATCGAGACTTAAGACGCGCTTGTTGCGCAGTGTGTCAGGCACTTCGCCGTTCACAATACGCTGTGCTAAGCCTTCGACAACAGCAGTCTTACCAACACCGGGTTCGCCGATAAGAACCGGATTGTTCTTACTTCTGCGCTGCAGAATCTGCATCGCACGACGAATCTCGTCATCTCGCCCAATCACAGGATCGAGCTTTCCTTCTCTGGCCTTTTCGGTCAGGTCAACCGTGTACTTCTTTAGAGCTTCACGATTGTTCTCAGCTTCGGGATTGTCCACTTTTTCACCTCCGCGCACGGATAAAATTGCATTTTCTAGGCTCGGTTTATTGAGGCCTTCCTCTTGCGCAAGACGTGCGGCGTCACACTTGCTATCGCATAGGGCTAAAAGGAAGAGATCGGTGGAAATGAATTTATCGCCGAGTCTTTCGGCCTCCCTTTCCATCGAATTAAGGATTGCCATCAACTCACGGCTGATTTGGACATTGTCGGCAGCTCCGGAAACTTCCGGCAGTTTGCCGATGGCTTCCTTCACCTTACGTTCGAGTTCGTTGACTCTCACGCCGGAGCGCTCTAAGAGCGTCCTTCCTGTGCCCTCGGTGTCCTTTAATACCGCAAGAAGCAAGTGAAGCGGATCGATGTACTGCTGAGAACGCTCAACAGCCATCGATTGTGCTTCTCCGAGCAACTCTTGGAACCGAGTTGTAAATTGATCTTGACGCATAAGAGTTTAAATCTCCTTTTGTTAAGGAAACATTCGACATCAACTCCTGTTCCCTCATGCGTCTATTCTGAAGATTCCGCGGAGGCGGGCGTGGGTTTTTCTCTTATTTTGAGCTTATTTGGTCCACTTGGATTTTGCAGCTTCGTCGGTGTCTTTGGCCTGCACCCAGCGCGTACCCGCACCCACTTTTTCTTTCTTCCAGAACGGAGCTTCCGTCTTCAAGTAGTCAATAATGAACTCGCAGGCTTTAAAGGCTTCTCCGCGATGACCGCCGGAAACGCCGACAAAGACGATTTGATCGGTGGCAAACAATTCGCCGACGCGATGAATCACCGTCGCATCCATAATTTCCCAACGCCTCTTTGCTTCTTCCACAATTGCCGTGAGCGCTTTTTCCGTCATGCCGGGATAGTGCTCGAGCGTCATGGAAGCAACTTCATCGCCTTCGTTGAGGTCACGAACCGTGCCTAAAAACATTACGACGGCGCCGACCTTAGGAGATGCGTGCAGTGCTGCCACTTCAGCCTGAACATCAAAGTCTTCGGTTTGAACTGCAATCTTCATCGGTGCCTCTTACAAATTGAATTCCGTAAACGGGATGTAGGTCACCAAATCTCCCTTCTTGAGATCGGCTTCGGCCGGAATATCGGCAAGACCGTCGGCCCATGTGCAGGAGCTTAGAACGGCGGAGTTTTGGGTTCGGTAGTTCTCCAGCTCTCCCGCGCTGTTGCGTCGCACACGAATGAATTCGCGGCGAGATCCTCCTTTGTAATCGAAGGATAGCGGCAGGATATAGCCCTTTACATCGATCTGACTGCGGCCGGAAAGTTTGAGAATCAGCGGCTGAGCAAAAAGCAGAAATGTTACAAAGCCAGAGACTGGATTGCCGGGAAGACCGATAAACGGAACACCGCGGACTTCACCTTTGGCGACCGGCTTACCGGGTTTCATTGCGATGCGCCACATCTGCATCTTGCCGAGTTCTTCAACGGCCCGACGGATAAAGTCGGCCTCACCCACGCTCATTCCGCCGCTTGTCAGAATGAAATCAGATTTGCGGGAGGCTTTACGGAAAGCCTCTAAGGTGGCTTCAAACGTATCGGGAATATTGCCGTAGTCGACCACATCGCAGCCTAACTGGTGGAGCAAACCGCGGAGCACGAAACGATTGGAATTGTAGATGCCGCCTTCAACCAGCTTTTCTCCCGGCATCGCTAGTTCGTCGCCGGTGAAGAAAAGCGAAACACGAATCGGACGATAAACCTTTACCGTCGAGACGCCGATGCTGGCGGCAACGCCGAGCGCCGGTGGCGTCAAACGATCGCCCTTCTTCAATACGGTCTGACCGACATCGATATCGCAGCCGGCTCTTCGAATCCAAGCCCCCGCTTTCGGGTCGCAATGAAATTCAACGCTGCCGTCTTCCATCTCGGAAGCTTCTTCCTGAGGAATCACCGCATCGGCACCCGGAGGAATCGGAGCGCCGGTAAAGATCCGGGCAACAGTACCGAGCTTAAGCTCGGTTCCGACGTGACCGGCAAAAATTCGCTGAGAAACCGGAAAATTGCGGCGATTGTCTGCAAAATCAGAGCAGCGAACGGCATAACCGTCCATCTGAGAATTATCCAGAGGCGGAACTTTAATTTCGGAGACGATATCTTCAGCGAGGATTTTGCCTGCCGAATAAAGGGTCACCATATCTTCTACTTCGGCCACTGCCTCCGCACCTTCCAAAATCTTTGCTTTTGCTTGTTCAACTGTCAGCATTTCCGTGTTCCTCTATCTCCGAGGCCAAGCTCTCGGACTATGAAGCGAGTAATAGTTTCGGCATCATTTATATCAAAAATCGGCAGATCTCCAAATGCCGGGTGCGTCGTATCGGTCACGACCGCGGCGATCCGTTTATCATGGGCGCAAATCGGCGTTTCGTGCCGTTCCAGCTTACGCCATACCTCCAGGCGAAGCGCCTCCTGCTCTTCGGTTTTAAAACCTTCGACGACCACGATATCCGCGGGATCTAAATGACGGATTAAATCCGAAAGCGTGGGCTTGTCTTTCGGGGTCTCTGTCAGCATGGCCCAGCGCTCGCCTGTGTGCACAATGACCTGCGCTGCGCCGGCTTCCCGAAAACGATAAGAATCCTTCCCGGGCTTATCGATATTCACATTGTGATGAGCGTTTTTAACGGCCGAGACTTTGAGACCGCGCTTTGCAAGCAGCGCAATGATTTTCTCGATCAGGGTCGTTTTGCCGCTGCCGGAGTATCCAACAAAATTAACTATCTTCATAAAAACAAAAAGGCCTGCGGTTAAGCAAGCCTCTTCAAACTAAAACTTATTTTCCAACGTCATGCTCGGCGAGGAAGTTTTTGACCAACTCCGCATCCGCAGGCATTTCCAACAC
>USHK01000029.1 GCA_900554375.1 uncultured Sutterella sp. | reverse complement strand
ACGAGATTCATGAGCGTCTCGTGGGCTCGGAGATGTGTATAAGAGACAGGAAAGACTGCCAAAGGCCAACCCCGGTGAAGATGAGGAGAGAGGCAATGTACTTCGGTTTAAAGCCGTAGCGAACAATAAAAAAAGCACACAGCGCGATGAAAATCATCGCAATTCGCTGTCCCCAGCAAAGCGTACAAGGAGAATCGCCGAGGATATACCCGAAAACCATGTTGGCAATGCCGACCGGAAAGAGAAAAACAATGGCCGCAGCAGTGCAAAGAAGAAAATAGAAGAAAGTTCCTCTTGAGGTATCTAAAGAAATATTTTTGTTTTCTGACATTCGATGTCTCCTAAAGATTCATGTTGCCTAACAGAGCACCGGATGTATGGCCGACGTATAGATAAATCATGAGCAGCCAGCCGAGCCACATGGCCGTAAAGGCCCAATTCTCTGCCTTTGGTCTTAGCCAAATAATCAAGAGCGCTATAAACGCCAAAATCAGTTGTAAAAATTCCATTATTTTTCCAATTGTGATCGGTTTATCCCAGAGACAAATATCAATTTAATGAGGTAATTAGATCGGAAAACCTACGCCAAACAATTTGTCTCAGATACTTTCAAATACCCAAATCATTCGATTAGAGATTTCAAAAGTCGGGTGAGTTTATCAAAAATTACACCTTTCAATTCAAAGAGGTTATTTACTCATTAAGATGCGGGAGATTTAGACACGGAGTGCCGTGAACATGTTCACACTGTAATCACGGCTAACTAGTTCTTTGTACGTCACGCAAAAAAGCTATCAGTACCTGTTAATTTACTGATTCCTTTCATTAAATTATTAATAAGAAAAACTCAAACCTAGGAGACAAAAAATGAGCGCTTGGCTGCAAACCAAAAGTTGGGAAGAAGCAAAAGAAGCAATCGCCGTATCAAAAGGCGTGGCAATTGTCCCGATCGGCAGTGTCGAACAGCACAGTTACCACCTCCCTCTGGGTACAGACACCTATGTCGCCATGACAATTGCGGAAGAAGCGGCGGAAAAAACCGGTGCAGTCCTAACTCCACCTGTCTGGTTCGGATGGAGCCCGCACCATATGGTACTTCCCGGAACCGTCACCATCCGGCCTGAAGTGCTGTCCGAACTGACCTATGACATCATCGAATCCCTGAACGCTCACGGTCTGAATAAGATCATTCTGATCAACGGCCATCGCATCGTAAACGTTGTTTGGATGCAAATCTGCGCACAGAAAGCTCAGAGCAAGCTTGGCTGCACAGTCAAAATTTTTGATCCTGCTTATATGAGCAAAGATATTGTGAAGGAACTGGGCTTCGGCCCGGTCGGGCATGCTGAAGAAGTCGAAACTTCTCATATGATGGCCCGCTACCCGGACATGGTGCACTTGGAAAAGGCTGTGGACAATCCCATCAAGGATACGCGGCTCTATTCCGTTGATCCGACTTACGAACATGACACGCTTTGTTATGTTCCGAGCACGATTGACCATGCAAGGGCCGCAGCAGAAAAATCCGGCGGATGTACCGGGGAACCTTCTAAATCAGACGCTCGCCGCGGCCAGATCTATCACGATCACTTAGTTAAAAACTTGGTCGCTGTCGTTGAGCAGCTCCAAAACGCTTAAGCCAAGGTGAATGTTATGAATCTATCCGGACACAAGTTATTTTATGCCGTGTTGATCGTCAGCGTCCTGATGGTCAATCCGCCGATCGTCTTTTGGTTTAATGACTATTGCATTGAACAACCCCTCTTATTTGGATGGCCAACCATGTATATCTGGCTGGAATTCTGGTTCTTAGTCATGATTGCCGACTTCATTATTGCTGCCTACAAACTCAAAGCCTGGGATTGCCGTCAGGACCAAAAACCCATCCTGCCTGTGCAGCGGCCTGAACTGTAGGAGAGACAAATGAATATCGGATTAGTGATCTTGGCCGTCTATATCGCCGTACTTCTAGGAATTGCACTTTACGCATCCAAAAAAGACAAGAAAAACATCAAGGACTTTGCCACAGGGGGCGGACTCGGCATCTTCATTCTGACACTGACGTTTTCAGCGACCTACCATAGTGCTTATGCCTTTATGGGCGCGGGGGGCTTCGCTTATAAAAACGGCATCGGCTGGTGGTGCAATGGACTATGGACCGTTCTTCCGGGTGTCCTCTTCTGGGTCTGGGGACGGCGCTTTTGGTATCTAGGCAAACGTTACGGCTATTTGTCCGTATCGGACTACGCCTCTGACGTCTATCAGTCGAAAACAGTAGGCATTCTTGTTACGCTCATCACGATGGTCTTTACCATCCCGTATGTGGCTATTCAAGCTATTGGTTGCAGCTACATTTTCCAAACGATCTCAGGAGGAATGCTGAGCTATACCGTCGGCGCATTGATTTTCTTTGCCATCATGATCGTGTTGGTCTGGTTAGGAGGAATGAAAGGCGTTGCCATCACGGATGCAGCTCAAGGCGTATTCATGTTCGCAGGGCTGCTTGGCGGTTCCCTCTGGGTCATTCTTGCAAACTTTCCATCCGTTGCAGATGCGTACCAAGCAGCTTTCTCACATACACCGGAACTTTTCACAATGCCGGGACCAAACGGCGTCGTAACAGCCCAGGACTGGGTTTCTCGCTGGATCGTCATTACATTCGGTATGATGATGTTCCCGCAGGTCACTCTGCGCTTCTTCGCAGGAAAAAATCTCAATGTCATGAAATGGTCGGCTGTTTTCTCATCCATTTATTTGACAATGATTTACGTGTTCACACCTTGCGTCGGGATGATCGGCCGGCTTTTAATGCCTGATATCGCAGCCCCGGATACGATTTTCCCGGAACTGCTGCTTAAATACACTCCTGCTGTATTTGCTGCACTAATCATCAGCGGAGCCCTCGCAGCAGCCATGTCGACGGGAGATTCTCAGCTGCACGCGACTTCTACGATGGTCGCAACCGATATCTACAAAAAGTTCGTGAACAAAAAGGCCAACGAAAACACGCTCTACAACGTCGCGAAGATCGGTGTTTTGATTATCGGTTTAGCTTCGGTGGTTTTTGCATTAACTCGTCCTACAGCCCTTGCTGATCTGTTGGTTCTTTCTAACGGCGGCGTTGCCGTCCTCGTTCCAGCCGTTATCGGCGGCTTGTACTGGAAGAAAGCTACCCGAGAGGCCGCTATTGCTTCGATCGTCATCGGGGAAATCTGCATGGTATCTATGACTTTTATTTTTAAAGTCTCACCATTCGGATTTTCGGGTGCCCTTTGCTCGATGCTTATTTCTTTGATTATTTTCGTTAGCGTTTCGTTGATTACAAAGCCTCAAGCGCACACTTCTGAAGTTATTTCTTCAATTAACAATTATTTTGCAGAGGATGAAACTGCGGAAGAAACCCAAAACAATCAAGGCGCTTTACTTATTGATTAGAAAATATATTTTTCTTACTTAGCTCTCTAAGGTGAACATCCGTCTTAGAGAGCTTATTTTTGCCCAAATAGTGTTTCAACGAAGCCTATACCAATCCATAACGATGAACACTAACGCCAAGAATTTCTTGCTTTTATAGACAAAATGCCTAATTTTCGGGTCGATTCCTTTCCAGAAATTAAGGAGAACCCTAGAGCTGTTTTATTCAAGAATCTTTATCATTTACTTGAGCCTCTTCCCCAAAAAAATGAGGTCAATCCCTTCAAAGGACACAATATGACATCTATCTCTAGACGTTCTTTTCTCGCTGTAGCTGCGGCTTCTAGCGCCGCAGCATTTTCAAACACTGTGTCGGCACAAGAAGCACCAAGTGTTTCAAAAAAATTTAAAGACTATCCGGCTGGAGCTAAAAGCGCAGCAAAATACGCAACTCGGCAAGGGCCTCTCCCTGAGCTAGATCTAACAGAAACCTTCTCACTCGGCAAATCTCCGCTAAACGAAGGATCCTGCATTACAGCATGCCACTGGGGTATCGTCCGTCCTCAGGTGCGCGGCGGAAAAATTGTCGCTCTTCACCCATTTGAGTACGACTACGCGCCCTCTCCGAATATTAATGGTCTTTGCAATTTACCTTATTCGGCCTCAAGAATTCATTATCCGATGGTCAGGGAAAGTTACCTAAAAGACGGTCCCGCTTCCCGAGAGAAACGCGGCAGCGACCGTTGGGTAAGAGTTTCTTGGGATCAAGCGTTGGATTTGGTAGCCAAGGAGATGAAACGTATTTACGCAGACTTCGGCCCGAGCGCGATGTTCGGTCGTTCTTACGGCTGGATGTCCAGCGGAAAGGTCAATGCGGCCATCAATTTGCAGCAGCGCTTACTCAACCTTTGCGGCGGATTTATCCAAACCACCAACAGCTATTCGACGGCAGCCATTGGCCGAATCTTGCCCTATGTGATCGGCATGTCGGATCCCACTTCCACGAGCTGGGATAATGTTCTTAAAAACAGTAAACGTGTTGTTCTTTGGGGCGCAGATCCTCTGGTCACAGATGATATTGATTGGGTAACTACTCTGCATAACGCTGCCGGCTACTTTAGAGCGCTCAAAGATTCCGGCATCAAAACCATCTCCATCAACCCTATTGCTACAGACACCGGAGAATATCTCAACAGTGAATGGATTGCACCAATTCCGGGTACTGACTGCGCATTGATGCTAGGCATGATCCACGAGCTGGAAAAGACCGGGAAATGTGATCACAACTTCATCAATAAATACACTTCGGGTTGGAAAGAATTCAATGCGTACGTCATGGGTAAAACCGACGGCATTGAAAAAACCCCTGCTTGGGCATCCAAGGTGACAGGAATTCCTGAGTCCAGAATCAAGTCGTTAGCACACGAGCTTCAGGAAAATCGGACCATGATTATGATGGGCTGGGGTATACAAAGAATTCAGTACGGTGAGCAGCCGCACTGGATGGGTTTTGCTCTGGCCTCCGCTTTAGGTCAGATCGGTTTGCCCGGCGGAGGCATCGGTACAAATTATCAATACTCCAGCGGCGGCGCTCCGGCGGCATACGGTCCCTTTGTCGGGGGTATTCCGGCCTCAGTCGAACCCGTCCTTCCCTACAATAAGAATTGGAAAGGAAGCAAGGTTATTCCTGTCGCCCGCTTTGTAGACTGCTTCCTTCATCCGGGCAAGACCATCGATTTTAATGGCACGAAGGTTACTTATCCTGAAGTTAAGATGGTTATGTGGGCCGGTGGCAACCCCTTCGCTCATCAACCTGCGACGAATCAACTGCTGGAAGCTTGGAAGATTCCTGAGACTGTCGTGGTAACGGATACGTGCTGGACTGCGACGACAAGGCACGCTGACATTGTGCTGCCGGCCGCCACACAGTTTGAACACAATGACATTACCAACATCGGTACATATTCCAATGACGGTATTGTGGCTATGCAACAGGCTATAGAGCCCCAGTACGAATCAAAGCCTGACTATTGGATTTTCAGTGAACTCGCAAAGAGGATGGGCTGCGGAGACAAATTTACAGAAGGAAGAAGCGAAATGGATTGGATTAAGTTCATTTACGAACAATCCAAGAGGTTCGGTGCACAGATGGGAGTCGAGCTGCCGTCCTTCGCAGACTTCTGGAAGAAAGGTTATTTCCTTTATGATGTACGTCCCCAAGAAAGAGACTATGTTGCATTCGCTAATTTCCGCAAAGATCCAAAGAAAAATTCCCTCGGAACGGAAAGCGGCTTAATTCAAATTTACAGTCCTAAGATCGCAAGTTACGGGTATAAGAGCTGCTTAGGTCACCCAAGCTATTTAGAGCCGACGGAGGGCCTTAACACGCCAAACAAGAAATATCCGCTTGCATATATGGCCTGTAAGAGCCGCTATCGCATGCATAGCCAGCTTGACGGCACCTCCAGTCATGACTTTGCAAATATTTCGAAGCGGGAACCGATTTGGATAAATCCGGAAAACGCAAAAGCGCTCGGTATTGAAAACGGAGATATTGTACTGGTTAAGAATGACCGCGGTGCGCTTCTAGCAGGTGCCTATGTCACGGACAGGATCAGAAAGGATACGGTTGTGGTTCATCACGGCGCTTGGTATGAACCCGTAAAGATGCCTGACGGCAGTTTATTAGACATCCACGGCAACTCCAACACAGTGACTATGGATATTCCTACATCCGATTTAGCCTGCGGCAATGTTGCCTCTTCCGGTCTTGTCAGCGTAACTAAATACACAGGAGAACTGCCGGAAATCACGGTTTGGGATCAACCTGAAACTGTCAATAAATAACCTCATTTACTAATCAGATGCCCGGCACGTTGCCGGGCACTAGATTGCTACCTTGATAATCCGGTTTGGCCTAGACGTATATTCGGCAGTCAAGTGTGAACTACCGCAGACTTACGGCTGCGGCTTCTTTGGGGCGCACCCCAAATTCTAACGGCTTCCATTCTCCAAAAGGAGTACGAATCACCGTGGGCGTGCTCACAAATACGCCCTCATCGAGTCAGAACAGTTTTTGAGCCGTTCATTCCCGAATTCTTTTAGCCAGAAAAAAGTGGATCGTGAGGAACCGGAAGGCCTCACAAAGGGATTTTATCACGCGAACCTTACCGGTTCACCCGCTATCCATCCCTGCGCTTACGCAAGGGGAATTTCGCGGAATTTGTTAAAAAGCATGGCCTTTCATCCGAGAAGAATTTCTTCAAGCATTTTGAGCGTCCTAAAAAAGGCGATCGAGCCATTCGGAATGCGTCCGGTCGGGCTTCAGCATACCGTTGCAATAGCAAAGAGGACGGCTATTTCTCTCCTTTTAAGACGCTTTCAAAGCGACAAATAGCGAGGCGAGGCAGATTCGTTTTTCTCGCTATCTCTGCTAGTGAAAGGTTCTTGACCTTTCTAGCGGCCAATGCATCATCTAACAAAGCATATTGAGTGTCAAGTTCGGAGACGGCTTTACGAAATTCAGGATTTTCCATCCATTTTGCTACCATCTCATCATGAGTCATTAACGGGGCTTCACGCATTCTTAACCTCCTTCATTCGTTTTATTGCCAAATCTAAATCCCGTTTAGGAGTTTTTTGTGTCTTCTTAATAATCGATTGCAGAATCATGATCTTCTTCTCCACAACAGTGCAATCAAACGCGCGGCCAATCCCTTCCCTGCCTTTGGCACGAATTTCGAAGAGACCGGAACCTATAGCACGAGTGTACGGCATTCCAAGATTAGGCCCGGCAATTATCATACGTTCACTAAATTGGAAATAGTGCGCCGTTATTCCAAAAATCTCTTCCTGTTTTTTTCGCTGCATTAGAGAAGTTTGTCGGAAAGAAATTGAAGCATGCAATCAGTATGTTCTATTGGATGTTTTCTTGAATCTGAAGTAACAAAGAATGAGCTAAGACCAAGAAATTCAAGAAAATCGACAGTATACTTATAATAATATTCAAGAAATTCGCCACTATAGTTATGATTGAACGATCGATATCGAAAAACGTTATTTCTTCTACGCCTCCTAAAGCGGTCGCAATTTTTGGTCCAAGACGAGTCGGTAAGACCACCCTCTTAGATCATTTAGTAGGAACAAAAGATGTAACCTGGATATATGGTGACTTATTCAGCAGTAGCGAAGCTCTGACTTTAAAAACGGAGTCTGATGTCGATACGCTTCTGAGCGGATCGAAAGCAATTGTGATTGATGAAGCTCAACGCATCCCGGACATTGGATTAAAAGTCAAAATTTTGGTCGATCGAAATATCCAAAAAAACTGGGCAACAAAAATATACCTATCCGGTTCTTCTTCCCTGCAACTGGCTAACGGCGTCAAAGAATCTGCTTTGGGAAGAATTCGTAGTTATCGACTTTGGCCTCTGTCTTTGGAGGAACTAGCCAACAATTATTTATCGTGGCCTGAAGTTTCCGAAATGCTCGGTCGATTAATGGTTTTCGGAACCTTTCCGACCGTTGTTACAGAACCAAAGGAGGCGAGAGGTGCCTTAATGGAATACGTTGAGAACATGCTTTACAAGGATATTTTCGCCACCTCTTCGATCCGAAAACCGGAACAGTTGATGCACCTCACTCATGTCCTTGCGAGACAAATCGGGAGCGAAGTGAGCTATGACAACCTTTCTCGAGAAGTCGGTGTCTCCCGTACCACTATTGTCGAGTACATTGATTTACTGGAGCAGTGCTTCATCATCAAACGGTGTCCTTCCTTCTCGGAGAATACCGACAGCGGATTGAAAAAAGGAAAGAAGATCTACTTCGTGGACAACGGAATTAGAAACGCAGTTCTTGGAAATTTTTCAACATTCTCAAACAGGTCAGATGCCGGGGCATTGTTCGAGAACTTTTTTTTCATGGAAAGATTTAAGTACAACGATTATCAGAGAAATTTCGTGGATCTGTATTTCTGGCGATCCAGAATCTCCGGAAATACAAAAATCTCTGAAGTGGATTTCCTTGAAGTTCTTGATGAAAAGCCATTACAGGCTTTTGAGTGTAAATTGTCGGACAAGATTCATGCCACGAGTTCAACAACTCAATTCTCTAAAAAATTCTCGAATTGTCCCATTCACATTGCGACACACCGAAACATCAGAGAATTTTTTGAGGTGTCATTCCCTAAAAACTGTTGACTTCTTTTTGTTTTAACACCTGTGTTTCGCTGACTTTCTTCGATTACGCATTGAACGTTGCCGTCTTTCACTTCACAGGGATAAATTCCTTTTCTTAAACTGTTCTCCAGAAATACAACCGAGTCTTGCGAAGAATCCGACTAAATGACCAACATCTTTCTAAAGATTATCTGAAGGGCCGCGGGGCCTAGCGTCAGACGCTTCCATAGAAATCCCCGCCTCTGCGTCTAAAAACGAACTCGTTCTGTTTAACCCATTAGCCCAGCTGAAGCTGGTTATTCTCTTTAAACGAAGCTAAAAAGACAAAGTCCGCGGTGGCACGCGGACTAAGTCAATCTCGTGAGATAACGAGATGATCCACACGACCCTATTCTATCTGAGGTTGTCGCGCCTAACACATCATTTGGATAGAACAAGATTCAAGCATTGCAATTGTAATTTAATACATTGTAAAATGCATATAAATGCAATGTTATTCATTTTTATCTTATTATGGCTAATCTTCAAATTCGCATTGATGACTACATTCGAGACCGCGCTCAGGAAGTGGCGTCAAGCATGGGCCTTGACCTGGCAAGCACCGTACGCATGTTTTTGTACCAGATGGTGCGGGAAAATGGCCTTCCGTTCCAGCCTAAGGCTGACCCGTTCTATTCAGCAAGCAATATGGCTCACCTCAAACAGGTTGTGGACGATCTCAATACCGGCAAAAACCTTGTTCAGCACGAATTGATCGAGGATTGAAGACATGTTGCTCTGGCATCAAAGCGCATGGCAGGATTACACCGAATGGTACGAAACGGACAAAAACAAATTCAAACGTCTCAACCAGCTCATCAAAGATGTTATGCGTTCACCGTTTGAAGGAATCGGAAACCCCGACCCATTGAAAGAAGATTTGTCGAGATTTTGGAGCCGCCGAATTGACGAGGAACATCGGTTAGTCTATCGGGTGATGGACGGCAACATAGAGATTGCTCAGTGCAAAGGACACTACTAAGTTTTTGACCAGAACCGAGTCGGCCTCCAATGCTTTTCATTAGTCTAATGTTAAGGCCTTCTTCGCCATGATGGCGAGGAGTCGCTATTCAACATAATGTGCCGTCATGTTGGGCGAGAAAAGTACTGTGACAGTATTGCCTTAAGAATCCAACGAGTCCATTACCGAATTGGTTGTAGAAAACGGACCCTCGAGATTTTTTCCATCAATGGCTTCATCAATTGCTTTCATGGTTTCCTGCGAAGGCTTTTCAATCTCTAAAGCAAAAGGAAATCCGTTTCTTCTAATCATCTCCTTTGCAAAAGCATTAATGGCTTCCGAAGAGGAAAGTCCAAGTTGTTCACAAACTCGTGAGAATGCCCTCTTAACGTCTGGATCCATGCGAACGCTAATCGTTGAATGAGGCATAACAAAACCGTTAGTACGCTGTACAAATTACATCTATCGTAGTACATATGCAGAACGCTGTGTGCCATCAAACGCTATCCCAGACAATGGAAAACTAATCGAAGAAGGCGACGTTACGCGGAAAGGACCGGAAGGATTTGGACTGTCTCTTATACACATCTGACGCTGCCGACGACTCCTTACG
>USHK01000028.1 GCA_900554375.1 uncultured Sutterella sp. | reverse complement strand
GAAAACAAGCCGCCGCATTCGCAGGCATTATGAAAGGTTGAGGTGGGTGTTTCTTTTCCGCAGCTGGTACAGATGTAGCTCATTGAGACTCCTGGGATAAGTAATTATGTAAAAAAGACCACAACTCGCAAAGTATACCGAGAATATCTTGTGATTAAGGATGCTCGTGGTTTGTCAAAAGACGAAAACTTCCGGTTGTAACTATGGGAAAAAGACCACAGTTTTCAGAAAATTTTAGGTTTGAATTTCTTATTCGCTTGAACAAATTCAAGTTAAACAGAAGGTTTGCCTTGCTCATTTTGCGTGTTCAGGTTTCAAATAAATCATCCGGAAACTAGAATAATTCTCATTTCAAATAAAAAGCAAAGGTTTATCATCATGGGCGAATCTAATAAAGTATTGCTTGGTGTCCTCGGCGGCGTTTTACTCGGTGCCTTTGGCGCAGCTGTCGTCAAACGCGGAAATCTTCGTCCTCATGCCGCAAAAGTCCTTTCTTACGGATATGACCTTAAGGACGCAATTATTGAGCAAGCTGAAACACTTAAGGAAACTTGTGAGGATTTAGCAGCCGAAGCCAAAGAAAAATACGAAGACCGCAAAGCTGAAGAGCAGAAGCCCGCTGTGACACCGGCTTCAACTGTTGTCCAAGAAGATTTAAATAAGGACTAAATTGGACTTTCTGACAATGACTTCAGAAAGTTAGCTGTTGAGGCATGTATGAATTTTCGAGTGGTCTCGAAAACGCGCCATCGTGCGCGTTTTCGCGCTGATTTCAAATTTGGGTTTGAAGCAGCCGAACAACTGGCGGATAAGATCGAATTGATTCCCGGCATCGAAGGGGTGGAAGTAAAGCCGCGCACTGGAAGTGTGCTGATCGTGTTTCAAACGGAAGCCGCTTTCGAGAGGAGTCGAACTTTGCTCGGTGAGGAAATCGAGACGCTCAGCTCGATGCCTAAAACAATACCAAAAGGAAGCAGTCTGGTTTCTGACGTTGCTTTTTGGCCGGCAGTGCGATTGGTTGCAAGGAACTTAATTCCGTTTCCGCTGCGTTTGGGACTTTTCATCAATAGCGTCAAAGACATTTTTTACGACGGTTTCAGCAATTTATTTAAAGGAAAGCTGAGTGTCGAAGTATTGGATATGAGTTCTATCCTGCTTGCCCTGATTATGCGTGATTTCAAGACGGCAAGCACAACCGCATTGCTTCTCGGTCTGGGGGAACGCCTGGAAGAGTGGACGCGTAGAAAAACCATGGCTAATTTGACGGAGTCTCTTGCAGTTAATGTAGACACGGTTTGGATTGAGAAGGACGGTATTGAACTCGAAGTTCCGTTTGGTTCCTTGACTGAAAAAGATACTGTGATCGTTAGAGCGGGCTCTGCCATTCCTGTCGATGGAGAGGTTATCGGCGGCGAAGGGATGGTGAACCAAGTTTCTATGACCGGTGAGCCTCTTCCGGTGCACCGCTATTCCGGCAGTACGGTTTTTGCGGGAACAACATTGGAAGAAGGCAAGCTTCTGATTCGTCCGACCGGAATAGGATCAGAAACTCGACTCAACAAGATCGTGAGCTTTATTGAAAGCAGCGAGAAAGCAAAGGCAAGTATCGAAGGACAAGCAGTCCGCCTTGCGGACAGGATCGTTCCGTACAGCTTCTTACTAGCCGGAGCAGTCGGGTTGGCAACTCGGAACTTGGCCAAAGTGGCCGCCGTTTTGATGGTTGATTACTCCTGCGCCTTGAAGCTTGCAACACCTATCGCCTTTTTGAGTGCGATGAAAGAAGCGGCCAACCACAAGATTCTAATTAAAGGCGGAAAATATTTAGAGGCTTTAGCAAAAGTTGATACTGTGGTTTTCGACAAGACCGGTACGCTCACGGTTTCCTCTCCGAAGGTGGCGGAAGTCGTTTCGTTAGCCCCTGAGTGGACCGAAGATGAAGTGTTGAAGATTTCGGCCTGCCTGGAAGAGCATTTTCCTCATCCGGTTGCCCGCGCTGTGGTCAAAGCCGCAGAGCAAAAGAATTTGGCGCATGAGGAAGAGCACGCGGAAGTTGAGTACATAGTCGGCCACGGTATTGCTTCGAAGTTGCGAAGCGAACACCTCGTGATCGGCTCCCGCCATTTCGTCGAAGAAGATGAAGGCGTGTCTTGCGCTTTTGCGCAAAGTAACATTGAAGCGATTGCGTCCAAAGGCCATTCAGTGCTTTATCTTGCCATGGGTAAAAAACTCATCGGTTTAATCGGAATTGAGGATCCTCTGAGAGACGAATCGAAATATGTAATTCAGAGGCTTCGCCAGATGGGCATTCCGCACGTCGTGATGATCACTGGAGACGGCGAAAAGACGGCTGCCAACGTCGCCGCTCGTCTCGGCATTACCGAGTTCTATTCTCAGGTTTTGCCGGACGGAAAATCAGCCATAGTATCGCGCTTAGAAAAAGAGGGAAGGAGAGTCTTGATGATCGGAGACGGTATCAACGATACTCCGGCGCTTTCCGCAGCTTCGGTCGGCGTTTCTCTGTCGGACGGCGCAGATCTTGCCAAAGAGGTTGCCTCCGTTGTCCTGCTTGGGTCTGATTTAACTCATCTGCCACTGGCGCTGGAGCTTGGAAGAAGAACCTACGCGAGAATCAAAACGAATTTCAGAACAACGATAGGGCTGAATACAGCGTATCTAGTCGGAGGGTTGGCCGGACTGATTATGCCTGCGACCGGGGCTGTTTTGCATAATGCGACAACGCTGGGCGTTGCTTGGAACGCTCAACGAGCCAAACTGCCGAACGATACCTCTGACTTCGTTCCTTTTTTACTTGAGTTTGCAGAATGACTTTTTTAGATAAGTACAAAGTGAGCCGCACTAGAAGCCGTATGCGTTTGCGGATTCCGCAGTTAAAGCACAATGAGACAGCGGTAAAAATATTCGATCAAGTCAGGAATGTTGCAGGGGTTGAACAGGCAGATGTCAACGAAATAACGGGCTCTTTGCTCATTCGATTTGTTCCGGAGCTGTTTGATGAGCAGCAGCTCGAAAAGATTTTGCAGCGTAACTTGGAAGGGCCCTCCCTCAGCCATCAGAACGCTACTAAGAAGATTCTAAGAAGCAAAGAACTTCGGAAGGTCGAGAACGGAAGCATGATGTTCTTCGGCGCTGTTACTCTGGCAGCCATAGTGCTTAAAAACTGGAAGCTTCACACTTATGCAGGCTGCATATATACGGTGTTCACTTGCCTGCATATGTTCCGATATCGCAAAACGTTAACCAAATGAGCCTGCTCTAGCTAAAGCATCAGCTAATTTAGTCTGGACTGCCTTTGTCTTTTTCCTCCCGCAAGGAGGGGATCCGGTAGAAGATTGTGGTATTTGAAACACAACAGAGAGGAGGTCTAGTTGGCTGTTTTCTAAGATATTTTCCTTATTGTATTGAGAGTAACTTAACCTCCACTAATCTCAGAAAGCCAAGATCTCGCATTATTTTGTCTTGTTTAGCTAACGGACTGATTCGAATAAAGTGGCTAGACAATTCCTTGGAATGTGCTTGAAGCAAAGGATTGATTAGGGATTTAAGGTTTTTACTCCGTTTTCGAAACTCTGTTTCCTCTAAAAGAAGTATTTTCCATATCCCGAAAGGATTAGGCCGTTTGGCCTAAAAATGGGGGTTACCCTTACGATAATTGTCTTATTTGTGTCTTTGTAACCTTAACTTAATCTGAAGGTGGGGAAAGGCATTCCTTTGGTATTCCTTATTCCCATTTCACACCTACCGAGGCCTAGATATTCGGAGAAGTTAAATATTCGAAAAACCTCTGCCTCACCTGGAGAAGATATGTTACGAGAGACACGAATAACAGCTATAGGCATTGGCCTTGCGGCTGCCATGGCGACATCATACGTCCATGCAGCAGACGGTCAGCCCCTTCCGACTCCCAAGGTAAATGAGATTACCCAGAAAGTTTGGGCAAATCCTGACCTAACGGAACCGACAAAGGGGATCCGTACTCTGCAGGATTACATCGTTCAAGAAAAAGAACTGTGGGACTTCTTATTTCAGAACCATCCTATTTTCGCAACCTATGGTAAGGACGGACGAGTGATAGGAACACCGGTCATCTCTACCCGCGGTTCTGAATACCTTGGTGAAGGAAATGCTCAGAAGTACTCCGCTCACCAGCCTGGCAACCGTCCGATGGCCTCCCAATATCGATTGGGCCAGCGCTCCATCCTTGACTTTCCCAATAAGTTTGTCGGTCCGGAAAAATGCGGTGAATGTCACGCGATTCAGTACGAGCAATGGAAACGTTCCCGTCATGCCAAGACGCTTCGCTTCCCGGGCGAACATCCTGAAGTTGACAACGATCTGAAGAAAAAACTCTACGGTTCAGACGCTTCGATTCTTCCGGACGGCATTACAGCCGACGTGATTTATGCCACGATCGGTACGCCGCGTACAAAATACGGTTATATCGATGGCTGGCTTGTTCGCGGTTCTTACCATGTCCGTGACGGTCTGCTTAAAGACGGTACGGGTAAAGTCGTTGCCGGCGGCAACCAGTTCTCCCGAGGCTGGGCCGAATGGCTGACACCGGAAAAGGCTAAAGAAATTCAGAAACTGATCCCTGACTTCCCGACGGAACTCAGCCAGTTCGGACCTTCCGCTTCCCACCAGTGGGGTATGACTTCTTACGGTTCTACGTATGAAGGGAAACTGCTCTTCCAGGCGGCCTCTTCCTACTGTGAAGTCTGCCACGCGTTCAAGTTTGATTTCAAAGACAAGAAGGAATTCTTCGCTGCTTTGGGCAATCCGAAAGAACTTCAGAAACACACAATCTCTCGCGGTATTGCTTGCGAAGAATGTCATGGTGAAGGCGGACATTTGGTCGGCAACACCAATAACATGAGCACAAACTGCGATCGCTGCCATCAGCGTTTGAACTTCATCGAAGACGAAGTCGATCGTCCGGATGCCAAGGGTAAGCTTGAGAAAGCCTTCAACGCTAAGACGAAGTCTTCCTGCCCGTCCTGCGGTACCGAAGGTGCTCAGCTCTTTATGTCCAAGCACTATGAAAAAGGTATGCGCTGTGTTACATGCCACGACCCGCATGAAGTTACCAGCAACGACTGGACTTCCGGCGTGACACGTCCCGCAATTCGCAAGAATTGCCAAGACTGCCATACCACGCAGGCTCAGATGGTTGCAAATGCGGACACCCACAGTAAGGTCGACTGCATTGCCTGCCATATGCCGTTCACAATGAGCTGCGAAAACTTCACAGCGATTCAGCGTCCCGACATGGCAGGTTTTGACGCTGTCCGCCGCTCCCACCTCTTCAAGATCATGGTCGATCCGGACAAGAAGATGATGAACCCGGGACCGGGACAGTCTCGTGCTTCCAACTCTAAGGGTTGGAGAATCTCCAGAGACGAAGAAGGTCACGGTTACGTGGACTTAATGTGGAGCTGCGCTCGTACGTCGATTGCCGACTTTACGGTTGTCGAAGGCAAAGGCTGCCACAGCCCGTTCCAGTCCGAACTTGATCAGGGCTTGATCTATCAGGACCAGAAAGAGATTTACGGCGAAGTCATGAAGTGGCAAAACCCGATTAAGGAAGGCCACCAGAAGAACGTCGAAGCTCTGACTCGTATCAACAAACTGCTTGAGGTCACCAAACTCACGCCTGAACAGAGAACCGAAGCCATGCTTCTTATCGATAAGGCCGGCGAGATTATCAAACAGGTCCAGGATGACGGTTCTTGGGGTGTACACGCCTTCAATTACACGAAACAGCGTGTAGAGACGGCGCAAGCCTACCTCACAAAAGCCCAGTCCATTATCGATCAGGGCGGTTACAAGGCTGTCAAGCTTGAAAAAACAGCAGCAAAGTAACCTCAAAAATTAGTGTCACGTAAACTTCGGGTCTTCGGACCCGAAGCGAAAGCAGAGAAGTAAGAATGAAAAACAAAATACTCCAAGCCGCGTTGATTTCGTTGCTGTGTCTTTACCCGCAAATTAACTTTGCCGGCGGAGGCGGAGAACCGGTTGAAGCGCCCGTCTACGATGAACTCCTTAACCAGATTTCAATGCGTGAAGCAGAGATGCTCTGGAAAGCCGGCGTTCCATTCTTTGATGTGAATACGCTTGAAGTTTGGACTCAGGGCTACATCCCCGGAGCCAAGTTTTTCAACGTTCGAAACTGGAAAAAACTCCTGCCTGAAAATAAGGATCAAACGATGGTGTTTTACTGCGTGAACAAGCTTTGTACGGCAAGCGAAATGGCTGCCCGAGAAGTGATGAAACTCGGATACACCGACGTGCGCCAGATGCCTGACGGCATTGAAGGTTGGAAACTTTCCGGACGAAAGGTTGAAAGACCTTAATGAAATTTTCATTCGATTGAATCAAATCAACCCCATTTAAAAGTATCACTATGTCGATTCTCAAAAAAACTATGTTGTCAGTCGCGTTGACCTTCGTTTTCGTCGGTTCAGCCCTTGCACAGGACATGACACCGGAGGCCAAAGAGTCTTACAGCTTAGGAGCTTCGCTTGGAAATTACCTTTCCTCTCAGGCCTTTAAACAGTCTGAGCTCGGCGCGCCCGTGAACATGGACCTGGTCGTGGAGGGCTTAATGGACGCTCTGAAAAACAAGAGCAAGTTAAGCGAAGAAGAAATTGTGACTTCGCTCAATACCAGAGCTGAAAAACTGAACCAGCTCCATGAGGCAAAGGTCAAGGAAGTTAAGGATAAGAATCGAGCCGAAAGTCTCGCCTATCTTGAGAAAAATAAAAAACAAAAAGGAGTTAAGGTTCTTGCTTCCGGAGTTCAGTACAAAGAGCTGAAAGCCGGTACCGGACCCTCTCCGAAGGAAGAAGACATAGTGACGATGGTCTACGTCGGAAAACTCGTCAACGGCACACCTTTTACCAATGCAGAAGGAAAACCTGCTGAAGAAAAAGACGTTGTTATGACCCTGATTCCCGGCTTTAAAGAGGGTTTGGCTCAAATGAAAGAAGGCGGAAAGGCAGTCTTCGTAATCCCGGCTGACAAGGCTTATGGAGAAAACGGAGCCGGCCCGGTGCCTCCCGAATCTGCTCTCATTTTTGAAGTGACACTCAAGAAAGTTGAAAAACCGGGTGCTAACAAAGAATCGACTCAGGCGATGCCGGCAGGACATCCTCCGATGAATGGAAGTCGTCCTAAAATGGCATGGCCTCACAGTTAATTCTTAAGTAAAAGGAGCTTTAATAATGGTCGGGTTGGCTGCATCTATTGCTTTTGTGGTTTGTTTGGTGTGTATCGTTTTCGGCGTATACGCATTGAGAAGCCGCGCAGCCCGCAGCCACATCTCGATTCTTTCACTGATAGTGCTTCTTCTCGTCGGTGCGTCTCTTGGTGTTTACGCTTCTGTCGGCCGTTTTTCCGATTGGGAAAAGGCTCAGGTGGACAACACCAAAGATCATCGTCTCGCCGCCAAGATAACACAGGCCCGCAGAGACGCCATGAATAAACCGCGCAGCGTGGAAGCCCGCAGAGACCTTGCCGGACTCTACATGCAGGGCGGCTTGTTTGACGAGAGCGCGAAAACGCTTGATGAAGCCTTAGCAATTACCGGCCCTAACGCCGGATTGTACGGAGATAAAGCCCGTGCGCTTTATTACCGAGATCATCGTCAGATGACACCGGAAGTCAAATTGACGCTTGAAAAAGCGTTGAGTTTGAATCCGGCGGAAGCTTCCTCAAGAATGCTGCTTGCGGAGCATGCCTTTAGAAATAAGGACTACGCAGCTGCGATCAGTGAATGGGAAAAGATCATTGAAGCTCACAGTGCTCCGGAGCGTGAATCGGCAATACGTCGTGCGATTGCCAACGCTCGGGAGAAGTTAGCCCACTCAAAATAAATTAGCGACAGACGTATAGTCTGTTTTGGAGAATCACCGTGAGTGCAAACATCGACAGAAGAACATTTCTAGCCGGTTCAACCGCGGGTTCCTTAGTTTTGTTATCGCTCGGGGGCTGCAATAAACCCGAGGAGAACAAAGGCGCAATAAAAACGAGCGCAGATTCTGATTCTGTCCAAGCTAAGCCGCACTACGCGATGGTCTTTGACCAAAACAAGTGCATCGGCTGCGGCTTGTGCAAAGAAGCCTGCAACGAAACCAATAAATTGCCCAAAGGAGTTTCGCGCTTATTGCTCGAGCGTCAGACGACTCATGTCCCGGGAACTGCGTGTCCGATTTGCGGAAAACTCGAAGGCTGTGACTGCGAGCGCGTCTACGTTCGCGTCTCTTGTCAGCAGTGCCAGGATGCTCCGTGTGTCCGTGTGTGCCCGACAGGAGCAGCACATCGAGATCCGAAGACCGGCATCGTGACGATGGATCCGGACCGTTGCGTCGGCTGCAAGTACTGCATTGCCGCTTGTCCTTACAACGTTCGATATATCAATTCGGAAACAAAAGTAGCTGATAACTGCGACTTTTGTCTCAAGACTAAATTGGTAAACGGAGAAGAGCCTGCCTGTGTACAGGCGTGTCGCCACGGCGCCTTGTATTTCGGCGACGTGAACGATCCGCAAAGCATTATCAGCCGTCTGCTGCGTGTCAAAGACACTGTCCGAATCCGTCCTCATTTGGGAACGGAGCCGAGTCTCAGATACGTCACTGTTAAGAAAGAAGGAGTCTGATCATGCTCGACTTTACAATTGGTCTTACCGAGGGTGTGGCATGGCCTTGGCCGATCGCTGTGTATCTGTTCTTAGCTGGTATTTCCGGCGGGGCGGTTGCCGTGGCAATTTGTGTAAACCTATTTCGAGGCGTGCACCTCAACACACCTATCATGAAGGCGGCGAGTCTGATCGGTTTTATTACAATCGTCCTCGGCATGATCTGCTTGGTGCTGGACTTGACCAATCCGCTCTTTTTCTGGCGAATTCTGGTTTATTACAACCCGACTTCCGTCATGAGTATCGGCGTGATGGCGCTTCTTTTCTACATCCCGCTGGTCTTCGTGCTGATGTGCGTTGCCCTTCAGCAGGAAATTACTTCTGTAAGCTGGCTCAAGTGGCTTGATCCGATCATCAGCTTCTTCGCTAAATTCAGAGTAGCTTTGGACTGGATTGTTCTAATCCTTGCGATTGCGATTTGCGCCTACACCGGCTTCCTGATCTCAGCTCTGATCCGCTTCCCGCTGATCAACACTGCAGTTCTTCCGGCTCTGTTCGTGGCCTCCGGCTTCTCCGCCGGCTGCGCGGCAACCAAAGTACTGGCCGCTTGGCTCTTCGGTGCTGATCGCCACGGGAACGACCTTCATGTTCTGCATGCGGCGGAATGGCCGATCATGGCGGTTGAAGCTCTGTGTCTGCTGATGATCATCATAGCGCTGGTGAGCGGAAACGCTGCTGCTCAGGCTGCCTTTGCCGCCTTTACAACCGGGATGTGGTCTCAGGTTTTCTGGGTCGGTGCCGTCGGTATCGGTTTCCTGGTTCCGCTGGCGCTGAGCTTCTTCGGCAGCAAAGCATTCCGAACCGGAGCAACTGCTTTCTATACCTCCGGTTTGGCAGCTATCTGCGGAATGATGTGTCTGCGTTTGTTCATCATATACGCCGGGCAGATCAATTCCATCTAAATGAGAAACAGTGCTCCCGAGGAGTTGTTTTCGGAGCACTTTTCTTATTCAATGGTCGCGGCTGAGGAGTAGAAGCGGCCGCCATCACAAAAAAATCAAAGACCTTGGTTATGAAAAAAATTATTCAGCTCTTGTCTGTAGCTACAGCTGTAGCTTTTCTTGTCGGCTGCGGCGGAAAAACTGAAGATAAAGTTCCGGGACCCGTCGCATTTGATAAGCACGACCGCTGTCATATCTGCGGCATGGTCATTCTTAACTATCCCGGTGCTAAGGCTCAAGTGTTTGTTCAAGGGGAGAAAGATCCCTTAAAGTTTTGCTCTGTCAAAGACGGCTTTGTCTACGCGCTGCAACCGGAAAACGCTCGTCGAGTTTTAGCTTTTTGGGTTTCCGACTTCGGTAATAAAAAAGACATTCCGCTGCATGAAAAGATGCTGAAAGCGCAAGAGGCTTTCTTTAACGCGGGTTCCGATGTCCGAGGAGCGATGGGAAAATCGATTTTGCCTTTTTCAACCAATGAAGAAGTTCAAGCATTTACAAAGCAGCATGGCGGAAAGATTGTGAATTATTCCGAAGTAAATCTTGAGCTTTTGAAATCACTTAAAGGTCACTGGTCAACTACCTCGCCCTAAAGGCCGAGGCTTGAAAAAGCCTCTAGTTGACTAGCCTCAGGCCGTCGTTTGGCGGACTACGTTGGTCGGGAACCTA
>USHK01000027.1 GCA_900554375.1 uncultured Sutterella sp. | reverse complement strand
TCTACACGTAAGGAGTCGTCGGCAGCGTCAGATGTGTATAAGAGACAGCTTTATTTCCTAATCATTTTCCAGTCAGACAAAACTGACCTAAGTTGTCTAATACTAGCGAAAAAATTTAATTTAACAAGGGCGAATTAAATCTCTTCACTTATTTTTCTTTTGCCCTCATGCTAGAGGCCTATGCGTCAATTTATGTCTTATTAATTCGGTGTTTCTCTCTTTGGTTTGACGAACCGAAAAAACCTGTGTAGTATTCGACTTCTCGATTGATGAGACGCGCTTCGGAGCGAAACAGAGATCGATACAAAGGGTTGTTAGCTCAGTTGGTAGAGCAGTGGACTTTTAATCCATTGGTCGCAGGTTCGAGTCCTGCACAGCCCACCAATTATGGGGGTATAGCTCAGCTGGTAGAGCAGCGGACTCTTAATCCGTAGGTCCAGAGTTCGAATCCCTGTGCCCCCACCAAATTCCGCCCGGTAGTCAAAAGACTCCCGGGCATTTTCTTTTCATTCAAGCTTCCGCTTCATTAGGCAGGTCCGCTCGAAAAAATTCTTCGTCTTCAAGTCCGGATCTAGAAGTTTCGTTCGAATCATTTTCGACAGCAGACATTTCATGCAATGCGTTAAAACTGACGGCAAAGTGATTCCGAATCTTTATGCTGTCGGCGAGCTCACATATGACTCCGGTACACCTCACGGTGTTTGGAGCGGACGCCGTGCCGCCGAACACATTCTTTCCAAATAACCAACTCAACTTACTTTAAATCCAGAGCCGGTGCCGGAACTGGTTCTAGAGAAAACAAAACAGAACCGATGGGGTCCTTCTTCGAATTCCGATCGAGGATTCATCGGCTCTCATTTATAAACGCATAATTTTCTTGTTTTTTGATGCAAGTTAATAGTGGCCATTGCTACACGAGCATTATTTTGCAGCAGTATCCGTCGTTCTCAAAAATGAATTCGACAATCGATATCTTTCCTTTTTGACCAGACCATAGAAAAAATTTCCCGAAAATCAGAATTCCTTAAAAAGAATCGAGGATAATTTTCCGTGGACATTACTTTTTGCCCATTGACTGCAAAGTCCGCGTAGAAATGATTTGTCCCGCAAGAGTGCGGGACCTCGAGGTGTCAAAACCTCGCTCTGGGATATAAATTAAATGATTGAGTTAAAACACATAACGCAGGAATACGATACTGCTGACGGCAAAGGGAAATTCTTTGCCTGTAAGGATGTAAACGTCCACGTCAAGCCCGGTGATATCTTCGGCATTATCGGCCGAAGCGGCGCCGGTAAAAGCACGCTGGTTCGCTGCATCAATCTTCTCAACCGCCCGACTTCCGGGTCCGTCATTGTCGACGGTAAGGATCTGACACAGATTTCGGAATCCGAACTGCGTGAGGAAAGACGCTCGATCGGTATGATCTTCCAGCACTTTAATCTGCTCTCCTCCCGTACCGTCTACGGAAACGTCGCGCTTCCTTTGGAACTCGCAGGGATGCCGAAAGACAAGATCCGCGAAAAAGTAATGCCGCTGATTGAACTTGTCGGCCTAAGCGAACACGTCAACAAGTATCCGTCCCAACTTTCCGGCGGTCAAAAACAACGCGTCGGTATTGCCCGGGCCCTTTCTTCCGACCCGAAGATCCTCCTTTCGGACGAAGCAACCTCCGCGCTTGACCCCGAAACCACTCAGGCGACACTTCAGCTTCTCAAAAAGATTAACCGTGAACTCGGTCTGACAATCGTCATGATTACGCACGAAATGGATGTTGTGAAACAGATTTGCAACCGAGTCGTCGTGATGAATAAAGGCGTCGTCGTTGAAGAAGGTGATGTTCTCGAAGTCTTCCGTGACCCGAAAAACGAGGTCACCCAGGCAATGCTTGGCACAGCCCTTGCCGCCCGCACCATTCCTGCAAGTATGGTGGATCGCGTGAAAAAGGTTTTGAATACACCGGGAGAAAACGGCCGCAAAAACCATCTCATTCGTTTAACTTTCGTAGGCAGCTCCACGACCGAACCAGTCCTTTCACGCGCCTGCGCAAAATACGATCTGGACTTCAATATTCTCTTAGGACAGGTTGATGAGATCCAAAGCGAAAGCTACGGAACACTCACGCTCATGATGGAAGGCACAACAGAAAACTTCCGTCAGGCATTGAACTACATCGCCGAAAGAGGCGTTCGCGTCGAGGAGCTCACAAATGTCATCTAATATCATCAATCTTCTTTGGGAATCTTTCCTCGAAACCATTCTTATGGTCGGCGTGAGCGGCGGCCTCGGTGCTGCGATCGGCATTCCTTTGGGCGTATTCCTGTTCGTCACGTCCCCGAAAGGCATCATGCCCAAACCATATGTCAACCGTATTATCGGAACCGTTGTAAACGCCGTTCGTTCAACACCGTTCATCATTCTGTTGGTCGCTATCATCCCGTTTACGCGTTTAATCGTAGGCTCTTCCATCGGAACCGTTGCTGCTATCGTTCCACTGACCATCGCCGCTGCCCCGCTCATCGCTCGTTTGGTTGAAACAAGCCTTCGCGAAGTTGATAAAGGTCTGATCGAAGCCGCTCAATCCATGGGTGCTACAAACACTCAGATTATTTGCAAAGTGCTTCTTCCGGAAGCTATGCCCGGTATTCTGGCCGGTCTCACCATTGCCTTTGTCGCTTTGGTCGGCAGCTCCGCAATGGCCGGCGCTGTTGGCGGAGGCGGTTTAGGTGACATGGGTATTCGCTACGGATATCAGCGTTTCATGCCTGAAGTTATGGCTGCCGTAGTCATCATCTTGATCGTCTTTGTTCAAAGCCTGCAGAGCTTCGGCGACTGGATGGTCAGAAGGGTTTCTCACCGTTAAGCGGCACCAAAAACACCCAACCCGGCTTTCTTCTCGAAACGCCGGGTTTGTTTTTCTCTATCGACTGCTTCTCGAAGTCCTCCAAAGCAGTCCTCTGAGAACTTCATCACACAAAGAATTCGTTTTCTTTACGGTTTTTAAGACGTTCAGAAAGAAGTTTTTCAAAGTCTGAGAAGGCCTCCGCAACAACTGATTTCGCTTTCATCGGGCAATTCTTAACACAGCGCAAACAGCCGATACAGCTGTCGTTTACAGTCTTGATATCTTCTTCGATCGCTCCGACCGGACAATCTCTGACGCACATCCCGCAGGCTAAACAGTTGCTGTTTGTCGTCGGTTTAAATTTAGCTTTAGTCTCGACGACTTTATAAGGATAATTCCCCGGAGGAACCACAACTTCAGATTCCTCAGCTTTGGCCAGTACATGGAAATAAAACTCCTGAAGTTCAGCAATATCGTCCTTATTAGGTCGACCTAACTGAATCTGTCCGTAAGTATGCTGAGATGCCATCGTGGCAACACCTTTAATTCGGAAGCCATTAGCCGAAACAATGTCTCCCAGTTCTCTCGGAGCATCTTCGTAAGCTCGGTTGCCGTAAGTGAGCACTAACGCACAGGGGGTCCCGCTTCCTTTCATTTTTTTAAAGCGTTCTACGCTACAAGCCGGGATTCTTCCAGCATAAACGGGCGCCCCGAACACTACGAAATCAAAACCGCTGAGGTCGGTATCTGGAATTTCTACGTTGCCCGTGATATCAAATGTTTTGACACTGACACACGGAAGCTCGCTGATTGAAGTGACAGCTTTCTTTGAGTTACCCGTAGGCGAAAAATAAACTAGAGCAATAGAGGACATGAGATTTGATGTTGAAGTTAGTTTGCTTCATTTTTACATATGGTGGAGGGAAGCCATATGAGAGAAAGCACGCGGATACTTCCATTTCGCATCCGCAACAATTTGTGAAATTTCGAGTACAATCGAGCTCACCGAATGCGGGTGTAGCTCAATGGTAGAGCAGAAGCTTCCCAAGCTTACGACGGGGGTTCGATTCCCCTCACCCGCTCCAGACTCTCCTTGCATCGACCTCGCAAGCCTTCCTCCGCTGATCTACGTAATCCTCGGGTCCGAGCTCAACCTTGAGTATTTGGTTAGCGTTGAGAAATTCTATAACCGCTTGTAACTTCAAGAAAATATCGCAGACAATCACGTCTTTATTTTCTAAAATTGAGCCTCGCTTTTATTAAGGATCCTTTTCATGTCATCAGAACCGCTGACCGCTGAACAAATCGAAGAATTGAAAAAACGTCATATTCGCAGCTTCTGCATGCGCCGCGGACATATCAGCAACGCTCAGGAAAAAGCCTTAGAAGAGTTGCTTCCTCTGTACGAAATTCCCTATGACGCCAATCAAAAGTTCGATGCGATTAAGACCTTCGGAAATAACAATCCGCTGGTCCTTGAGATCGGCTGCGGTATGGGAGAAACCACTGCCGCCATCGCCCAGGCTCATCCCGAAATCAATTTCATTGGGTGCGAAGTTTTCGCTGCCGGCGTTGGTGCGTTAAGCAAACGCCTGCATGACATGAACCTCAAAAACGTCCGCATCTTCCGTCACGATGCTGTAGAAGTTGTTAGAGACATGCTCGAAGAAGAGTCTCTGGACGGGGTACATATCTTCTTCCCGGATCCTTGGAGAAAAGCCCGTCATCATAAGCGTCGTCTGATTAACGAGAGCTTCTTAAAACTCCTCGTTCCGAAAATGAAAAAAGGCGCCTACTTTCACTGCGCCACCGACTGGGAAAATTACGCCGAGCAGATGCTGGAAGTCCTATCTGCTGAGCCGGCATTAGAAAACCTCCACGAAGGAGCCGCTCCCCAGCCGGAAAATCCGCTTATTAAGCGTCCGACGACAAAATTCAATGAGCGCGGCAATCGTTTGGGGCACGGATGCTGGGATTTCATTTTTCGCAAGATCTAAAGCCTCAGAAAAACCAAACGGCGCCTCGGCGCCGTTCGTTTTAATTTCTTTGGCTCGTTACCACTGAACCAAACCTGTCCACCACGTCAGAAGAATGACGCCGCCGAAGAAGATTCGGTACCAACCAAAAGCAGAAAAGTCGTGTTTGGAAACGTAGTGAAGCAGCCAGCGAACCACGACGAGTGCAGAGAAGAACGAAACCACAAAACCGATAGAGATCATGGGAAGCGCTGTGGCAGTCAGCACATCTCTAGACTTCCAGAGGTCATAAACGGTAGCGCCGAAAATCGTCGGGATTGCCAGGAAGAAAGAGAATTCCGTTGCCGCCTTTCTGGACAGACCGATGCAAAGACCGCCGATAATCGTCGCACCTGAACGGCTGGTGCCCGGAATCATCGCCAGACACTGTAGGAAGCCCACTTTCAGAGCGTCTTTCCAGTTCATATCATCCATTGTTTCTACACGCGGCTTATAGGTCTTCTTGTCTTGATAATACTCAACGATGAGAATAATCACACCACCGACGACAAGAGCAGTCGCAACCGCGATCGGATTAAAGAGCCATCTCTTAATGTAGCTTGCGACCAATACACCGATCACCGCCGCAGGCAAGAAGGCAACAATCGTGTTGACGGCCAAACGCTGCTGAACTTTGTCAGAGAACAAACCTAAACAAATATCAATCAAACGCTGACGGTAATGCCAGCACACAGCAAAGATGGCGCCGGCCTGAATCGCAATGTAAAAGGTGTCCGCTTCCTGCCCTGTGTAATCCAATAAGCTGCCGGCTACAATCAAATGACCTGTGGAAGAAACCGGTAAAAATTCAGTCAGGCCCTCAACGATACCGAGGATGACGGCTTTTAAATAAAGAATCCAATCCATGAGAAAACTGCCTACCTAACAGGACGGTTATTAAAGTATTTATTGAAAATCGGACGAATGGCTGTCTTTTGTTCGTCGGACAGACCCTTGAAGAAGTCCTCTCCGATCTTATTGCAGTAGCCTGCTTCGTTAATCGAACGCACGCCGCACCGGAAGAGCTCGAAGAGCACCGTGGAATTCATGGTCTTCTCGGGCAATTTAACCGGAGCTAAATCTTTCTTAAAAAGCTGAAACTCTGCTCTGTCGAGTTCTAAGTTTTTCGCGTCCGTTTCCGCACTTTGCTGAAAACGCATAAAAGCACCGATAGACACCACTGCGATAAAAGCAAAGGCAACCCACGGAGCTCGATAACGGGAGACGATAAACATAGAAAACACGGACCAAAACAAAAAGCAACGCGTAATGATAAGTGATTTTTGACGTTTCTTCAGTCAGTTAGCTTGCAATCTATGAATATTTCACGCTCCAAGGGGAAGTATCTTAACGTTCGCTTTTATGTCAGGTTTCGCTCCGTTCAACTTCGATTATCAAGCCTAAGCCGTTTGAATTTTTCGACCTGTTTTCTCTCGAAATTCGCTGTAGATAAAGGTCAGAATGCCCGCCCAAATAAACAATAAAGGAATGAGCTGCTGGTGATTAAACGGTTCATGGAAGAAAACCAGTCCGACCAACAATGTTAGGATCGGGTTCATATACTGAATAAAGCCGAGGATCGTCAGCGGAAGGACATTAGCTGCGGCTGAGAAGGCAATCATCGGCACTGATGTCACCAGACCTACACTAATGAGAAGAATCGTGATGTAGGTGCCGCCTGCTAAGAATGCTCCGACTCCGTTGGCGTCAAGATAAAACAGGTAGGCAATAGCAAAGGGCAGCATAAGAGAAGCCTCCAACGCATTGCTCACCCATGGATCAATTCCGAGCCGCTTCTTAAAAACTCCGTACAGCGCCCAAGAAGAAGACACTCCTAATGCAATCCACGGCATCCGCCCCAGCGTATAGATCATGATGCTCACACCGAGAAATGGCAAAAATACACTCAACTGCTTTAATCGGCTCAGACGCTCTCGGAAAAACACGACACCTAACGCAACGGTAAACAAAGGAGTTAAGAACATGCCGATGCCAAGCTCAATGACTTGATTGGACGTGGCTGCGTAAACGTTGATCCACCAGTTAATTGCCGCAATCGCTGCCGCGGCGAATAAATTGAAATATTGAATCGGCTGCTTTTTAAAGGTACAAAGCGTACTGAAAATCTCAGAAAACCGCCCGATCAGCATAAGGAAAGCTGAGATTAAAATCAGCGACCAGAGGACTCGATGTCCGATAACTTCCCAGCCTCGAACACTGTCGAATAAGGCCCAGTACAAAGCCATAAAGCCCCAGCAGAGGTAAGCGCCGACTGCGGCGAGTAATCCCTTGGTTTGAGCGGTCATAGATAATTATTTTTGCGGTTTGTTGTGGCTCATATTTTACGAGCCGCCCGCAGCCGCAACAATGCTCCGTTTACCGGGTCTTTTTTGCAAATCTCCCGGGATCAATTGCCCGCAGAAGATCGGCTTCTAAAGGAATTGCCTCATTAAACATTTGTGCTGCTATAACCTTAGCTGCAAGCTCATTGAACACGGTGCCGCGAGAGCCCATAGCACAGCTTACGTAAATACCGGTCGCATCCGGAAACTCTTCAGTTACCGGAATTTGTCCGACAACCGGCAATCGATCCGGCGCCACGCAGCGAAATCCTTCGTAGAATCCGGCAGCGTCCGCTTCATTCAATTGCGGAAATAACTCCGTCAAATGAGAAAGATTCTTCCGGTGTGCCTCTTCTCGCGATATTTGCTTCTCGGCACTTTCATAGGTAGCTCCGACGCCGATCCAGTTGTCCGGACTGTGGATCGCATAGCCCGGTCCCGTCACCGCGCCTTCTAATTCATTTAAAGCGCCCTCACAGAGCAGAGACAATCGGCCTTTCCACTGAGTTAAAGGAAGTTCAGCCCCGGGAAGAAGGTTTGCAGTTTCAGCCGCGCAGCACACTACGACGGCGTCCGCCTCGGTAATGATTTGCCCATAGCGGTCTTTGGCCTGCCACTTTTTTCCCTGCTTCGACAGAGAGTCGACTCGAGTGTTAAACAGCAAGGAAGCACCCGAGCGATTCAGACGTGCCCTAACCCATTCAGCAACGGCAACGATACCGGCGCCTTCGTGCCAAAGACCGCCCCACCGAGGCTTTAAACCTATTCTTTCCTCCGCTTCTTCCGTTGACATTAACCGAAGGAAATCTTTCGGGAAACTAAAAGGTTTTGACTGCGCAAACCACTGGTGCCATTTTTGGAGTTCGGCTTCGTCCCGAGCCATTTGGAAAAGTCCTGAAGTCCGAACCAACTTCGAATAGCGCTGCAATTCTTCTTGCAGCATTTCCAAACCGGATCTTGTCAGCCTGAATAACTGATTATCGTCACCGGAGGGCTGCGCGTGCACGACGCCCCAGCGAAGCGCTGACGCGCCGGAAGCGCCTACCGGGCCCGCATCGAGAACCTGAACTTTCGTACCTCGTCGGGCAAGCTCACATGCTACGGCAGAACCGGCCAGGCCCGCACCAATGACGATCGAAGTTGTAGGTTCTTCCGCAGAATTTAAAAAGGCCGTTGAGCGACGGTGTTTGAATTTCGGTTCAAAGTGGCCTACGGTCATTTCGGACTTATGACCGAAACCCGGAACTTTTTGAATCGTAAAACCTGCTTCGCTAAAAGCTTTTCTGACGGCTGAAGCCACGCACCAGGTCGCTAGCGTCGCGCCCTCCCGGGCGTGCGCACAAATACCCTTGAGAAGCCTCGGCTCCCACATCTCGGGATTTTTCTTCGGAGAGAACCCATCAGGGTAGAAAGCATCAAAAGCACCTGAAAGTTTTTTAGCCGCAACAGAAGACTGCATGAAGTAGAGATCGAGGACAACACAGCCTTCATCAAACGTCAAACGATGCACACCCGGCGTCAGCGACGGCCATTTACTTGCCAACTCCTCAGCTTCCGCTTTAAGACTCGAAGAAGCAAATGCTTTTATGTCCGACGCTTGGAGCGGAAAACCTTCAATCGCCAAATAAAATAGCTTTCCGCTTCTTTTCAGATCTTCCCGCCATGCCTTGAGCGTTGTCAAAAAGTTTGTGCCAAGACCGAACCCGTTCTCAACAATCGTGAATTGAGGCTTGCCCTGCCACCTCTCAGGCAGTTGGTTTCCATCCAAAAAAACAAAACGGGACTGTTCATAAGCCCCGTCTTTGGATGCATATACATCGCCGAACTCGGGGCTGTATGCACAGCCCCGGTCGTCAAGAGAAATTTTCCCTTGAGCAATGGTCATATCGACTCTTAGTGTTTGAGCGGTTTGAAGCGCAGTCTGTGGGGAGTTGCAGCATCTCCGAGTCTGCGTTTCTTGTCTGCTTCGTATTCCGTGTAGTTGCCGGCAAAGAATTCAACCTTAGAATCGCCTTCAAAAGCCAGAATGTGCGTCGCAATACGGTCTAAGAACCAACGGTCATGAGAAATGACCATGGCGCATCCGGCAAACTCCAGCAGTGCTTCTTCCAAGGCACGCAGTGTTTCAACGTCCAAGTCGTTAGAGGGCTCGTCAAGGAGGAGCACGTTGCCGCCGGCAAGAAGAGTCTTTGCCATATGAAGACGGCCGCGTTCACCGCCGGAGAGTGTTCCGACGATCTTCTGCTGATCTCCGCCCTTGAAGTTAAAACGGCCGAGATAAGCACGACTCGGCATCTCGAACTTACCGACCTTCAGAATATCCAAGCCGTCGGAAACTGCTTCCCAAACAGTCTTATCGTTCGGGAGAGATTCGCGGGTCTGTGAAACAGCGCTGATCTTAACGGTCGGTCCGATGTCGATTTCACCGGAGTCCGGGGTTTCCTTACCGGTAATCATCTTGAAGAGCGTAGATTTACCAGCACCGTTCGGCCCGATCACGCCGACGATGGCGCCGGGAGGAATTGAGAAGCTCAGATCATCGATCAAAAGACGATCGCCGAATCCCTTAGAAACATGCTTGAATTCGATCACTTTATCGCCGAGGCGGTCTGCCACCGGAATAAAGATTTCGTTGGTCTCGTTACGCTTCTGGTATTCGTAGCTCGACATTTCTTCGAAGCGGTTCAGACGAGCCTTGCTCTTAGCCTGTCTGCCCTTGGCATTCTGACGAACCCATTCAAGTTCGTGCTTCATAGCCTTGATACGGGCATCTTCTTTCTTCTGTTCCAACTCTAAGCGCTGTTCCTTCTGGTCAAGCCAGGAGGAATAGTTACCTTTCCAGGGAATTCCGTGACCTCGGTCCAATTCAAGAATCCACTCGGCAGCGTTGTCCAGGAAGTAACGGTCGTGAGTCACAGCAACGACGGTTCCGGGGAAGTGCTGGAGAAACTGTTCAAGCCAGTCCACGCTTTCTGCGTCCAGATGGTTGGTCGGTTCGTCGAGAAGGAGCATGTCCGGCTTAGAAAGCAACAGACGGCAGAGAGCCACACGGCGCTTTTCACCGCCGGAAAGATTGCCGATCTTAGCGTCCCACGGTGGAAGACGAAGAGCATCGGCCGCAATTTCCATCTGCGTATCGGCATTGGTACCGCCGGTAGCGATGATGGCTTCAAGGCGAGCCTGCCTGTCTCTTATACACATCTCCGAGCCCACGAGACGCTCATGAATCTCGT
>USHK01000026.1 GCA_900554375.1 uncultured Sutterella sp. | reverse complement strand
GGCAGCCGATGCGCTGACGACGGCCGGAGAGGAATGGTTACTTAACATCGAGGCAGTGTGGTTGTAGACGTGAAAGGTGCGATTTTACTAAAGAAAAGGGCAGCTCAAAAGGCTGCCCTTTGAATCAGTATGAAACTGAAAAATTATTTCTTAGCCTTAGCAGCCTTGGCAGCTTCAGCAGAAGCGTTAAGGGCAGCAGACTTAGCAGCGAATTTCTGACGGAATTTTTCAACACGGCCGGCTTCGACGATACGAGTCTGAGCGCCGGTGTAGAAAGGATGAGATTCGCTGGAGGTATCAAGCTTAACCTGCGGATAGGTAACGCCGTCGATTTCGATGGTGTCACGAGCGTCGGCAGTAGAGCGGATGATGAAGGTCTTGCCGATGGACATATCGGTGAAGGCAACTTCACGATACTGCGGATGAATATTCGGTTTCATGTGTATCCCAAAAAATGTGTCGGTCGCCACCAACCTTGCGAGACCGCTCACCGTTGTGAGTCTTATGTCCGGCATGTCGGAACGTGCCTAAGTTAATAAAAACAAGGGCAAAATTATACCCAAATTTCTTTTTAAAGCAAATAGATGTCCGCTTAACGGCGCATCATGGCAAAGAATTCAGCGTTGTTTTTTGTCGGACGCATTTTATCGAGCAGGAATTCCATCGCCTGGATTTCGTCCATGTCATAAAGGAACTTTCTGAGGATCCAAATATTTTGAAGTTCCTGCGGAGCCAGAAGCAGCTCTTCCTTACGTGTACCGCTCTTAGCAACGTTGATGGCCGGATAGACGCGTTTTTCGGCAAGACGGCGATCAAGATGGATTTCCATATTGCCGGTGCCTTTAAATTCTTCGTAAATCACATCGTCCATACGGCTGCCGGTTTCAACCAAAGCTGTACCGATGATCGTGAGGGAACCGCCTTCTTCCAAGTTGCGGGCTGCACCGAGGATGCGTTTCGGACGCTGTAAAGCATTGGAGTCCACACCGCCGGTAAGCACCTTGCCGGATGTCGGGACAACGGTGTTGTAGGCTCGCGCCAGACGAGTAATGGAGTCAAGAAGAATAACCACGTCTTTCTTGCTTTCTGCCAGCCGCTTGGCTTTTTCGATAACCATTTCAGCGACCTGAACGTGGCGAGTAGCCGGTTCATCGAAGGTAGAGGCAATGACTTCACCTTTGACGGAACGTTCCATTTCCGTCACTTCCTCAGGACGCTCGTCAATCAAGAGGACCATCAGGATAACGTCGGGATAGTTAGCAGTAATCGCGTGCGCGATGTGCTGCATTAGAACCGTTTTACCGGATTTCGGAGAAGCAACTAACAAAGCTCGCTGTCCCTTACCGATCGGAGCCAGAATATCGATCAGGCGTCCTGTGAGGTTTTCATCGCCGGAGATATTGCGTTCGAGTTTGAGCGGCTGATTCGGGAAAAGCGGAGTCAGGTTCTCAAATAGGATACGGTGTTTAAGTGCTTCGGGAGGAAGACCGTTGACCTTATCGACTTTGACCAAAGCAAAGTAGCGCTCGCCGTCCTTAGGAATGCGGACTTCTCCTTCGACCGTGTCGCCGGTGTGAAGATTAAAGCGGCGGATTTGAGACGGAGAAATATAAATATCTTCTGTACTGGCTAAATAAGAAGAAACAGGAGAACGGAGGAAACCGAATCCGTCGGGAAGGATTTCCAACGTTCCGTCACCGAAAATCTGTTCGCCGGCTTTGGCGCGTTTCTTCAAGATGGCGAACATGAGTTCCTGCTTGCGGAGTCGGCTGGCGTTATCAACATCGAGCTCTAATGCGATATCAAGAAGCTCGGAGACGTGCTTGGATTTTAGGTCGGATAAATGCATAGAAATAGAAACTCTCGCGATAGAAAATCACATAGTGATACCTAGCGAAGAGAGGCTGATTAAGAAGAGAGGAAGAAAGGGAAAGGAGAGAACAACGGTTCGATAAAGAGGAAATCGAACCGTTGTGAAACGGATTAGATAAAGTTCTTGAGGAATTCAGAGAACTGAGCAGAATTCATAGCGCCGGCTTGCTGAGCTTGGAGCTGACCGTCTTTGTAGACGGCAATTGTCGGAATACCGCGTACGTTCAGCTGGGAAGCGACATCCTGGCACTCGTCAACATTATATTTAACGATTTGGACGCCGTCCGGAAGGGTTTCGGCTGCTTTTTCAAGAACCGGTCCGAGCATGCGGCAGGGACCGCACCAGGGAGCCCAGAAGTCAACGACTACTACGCCTTTTTGATTCAGGACGTCGTCAACAAAGCTGGCGTCTGTAACTTGTTTCAAGGCCATTTTTAAAATTACCTCCAATTATTGATTCCTCGGAACCGAAATCGGCTCCAACGGATGATGGGATACTATCACCGAGAGCGTTCAGGGCTTATCTAACAACCCCAAAAAGGTGAAACTCATACTGGATTTTTGTAACTATACACACTTGAAGGTACCTTGAGAGCGTGTGTGCGCAAGGTTAGATATTAACAATGTGTGAAAGCTTCTAAGGACATTGAGTGGAAAAGGACGGAGAAACTAAACAGCCACAGTCCGGAGTGTGGAAACAATCTCAATAAGCATGAGAGGCAACTAAAAAGCGCCGCACAGAAACCGCTTTCCGATGCGACGCTTGTTTAGTTAGGGAACCGGGTTAATTTTTAGCAAACGCATAGCCTTTACGGAAAATTTTTCCTGTGTAATCGACTTTTACAAGGATATGTTTGCTTTCAATCTGGATTTTTTCAACAACAGGCGCTTTCTGAACAAATGCTGTTTTTTGAATTTCAAATTTACCTTGGGCGTAGGCGGCAGGATCCCAACGACCAATGAATTTAGCATTGGCCGCGCCGGAGAACGCGAGCATAAGGGCGATGAACGGAACGCTGAATCTGATCATTTTCTCCTCCTTTTCTTATAGTTACTTCTCGGTTACTTCATCTTACCACTCCGAATCGGTGAAAGGTCATTGCATTACAGAGTTTCATTTTCTTTGCTGGCGCAGAATTCAAATTCATATATAATTCGTAGCCGGCGAGCCCCCTCGCATGTGAATGTCGTGAATCTGGTCAGGTCGGGAACGAAGCAGCCATAGCGAAACTAGCAGTGCCGAGGTGTGGTTCGCCTTTCCTTTTCAATAAGGTGCTCAAATGGATAACTTCAATATTCGCAATGCTCGTCCTCAAGATTGCCCGGTTATTGCCGAACTTATCCGCGGATTGGCCCACTACGAAAAACTCGACGACCAGTGTCAGGTCACTCCCGAACTCCTTGAAAAATGCCTTTTCGGAGACAAACCCGAATGTTATGCCGTGGTCGGTTGGCTGACGGAAAAAGACGGAACAGAAAAACCGGTAAGCTTCGCGCTTTATTTCTATAACTTCTCTACCTTCCTTGCGCGCAAGGGCCTCTACCTAGAAGATATTTTTGTGCTTCCCGAATACAGACACCGCGGCATCGGCAAGAAGATGATGAATTATTTGGCGGCCAAAGCAGTTTCTGACGGATGCGGCCGATTTGAGTGGTCTGTTCTGGATTGGAATCAGCCGGCAATTGATTTTTATGAAAGCATCGGCGCTACTGTTATGCAGGAATGGCGTATTTGCCGTCTGACCGGTGAAAAACTTGAGCAATTTGCTCAAAAACCACTTATAAAATAAAGAGTATAAAAAGTACGAAGGGCACCCGCAGCGGCGCCCTGTATTGTCTGTAGGCTCTTACGCCTTAGCTTAAGTGTCCGATTGAATCGGAGTGTATGCCCGACTTCTTTGACGTAAAGAAGGATTTCCTAACTCAATGACGAATAAGACAATCCGAGCAGAATTGAGATAGGATTATCTTCATGCTTAACAAGCTCGATAACGAGAGAACCGCTCTCCGCTTAATCGGCTGAACAACATATTTCGGAATAGCCTAATGTCATACCAAGTTTTGGCACGCAAGTGGCGGCCTCATGATTTTTCTTCTTTGCTCGGACAGGATCACGTTGTTCGAGCTCTGACGCATGCTCTAACGGAAAATCGGCTGCACCACGCCTATCTTTTTACCGGCACGCGGGGAGTTGGAAAAACAACAATCTCCAGAATTCTTGCTAAATGCCTAAACTGCGTCGGGCCGGACGGGAAAGGCGGCATCACAGCAGAGCCCTGCGGCGTGTGCGAGGCTTGTCGCGCGATTGATGAAGACCGTTTCGTCGATTACATCGAAATGGACGCGGCTTCGACCCGCGGTATTGACGATATGGTCTCGCTTTTGGAAAGAGCCAAATATGTTCCGACGAATGCCCGGTTTAAGGTCTACATGATCGACGAAGTTCACCAGCTGACTTCTGCGGCATTTAACGCCATGCTTAAGACTTTGGAGGAACCGCCCGAATACGTCAAATTTATTTTGGCTACAACCGATCCTCAAAAAGTGCCCGTCACAGTACTGTCTCGTTGTTTGCAGTTCAATCTGAAGAGTTTGTCTCCTCAGCTCATTTCCTCTCATATGGCTGAGCTTTTGGAGAAAGAACAAATTTCTTTTGAGAAACCGGCTCTCAGAATGCTTGCTTCCGGAGCGAGAGGCTCCATGCGCGACGGGCTTTCCCTTCTGGATCAGGCAATTGCCTACAGCGCGGGTAATGTCACATTAGAGTCCGTGCGCGAGATGCTCGGCACGATTGATTCCACAACCCTGATTCGCTTACTGGGCGCACTTGCCAACCACGAACCGAAAGAAATCATGAAGGTGGCCGATGAAATCGGCGCCCGCAGCTTGTCGTACACACAGGCCATGAAAGATTTAGCGGTTCTTTTGCATCGTATTGCCATGGCGCAGCAGCTGCCGGAAATTCTCACGGATGAAGAACCGGATGCGCCCGAACTTCGCCAATTAGCGAGCATTTTCTCTCCTGACGAAGTACAGCTCTTTTACCAAATTGCGATTCACGGCCGCAACGATATGGCGCTGGCGCCGGACGAGTACGCGGGCTTTACGATGGCGCTTCTACGGATGCTGGCTTTTGCTCCCTTAGAAGGTAAGATGCCGAAAAGCCTCCCCGCTGCGGTAACGCACAAGGAAGAAGGGGCAGTCCTCCCAAAAACTGAGCCGGCCAAGACTGAGCTGCCGGCTCAACAAAAGACTCAGTCTGCAGAAAGCTTGCCTACGACTGTAAAGGCGTCGGCTGCTCCTGCAAAGCCGACTGTATCTGCGCAAGATCTGGAAGACATTCCGTGGGACCACAGTATTTCCGCAGGTAAACCGGTCTTTGTCCCTCAAGGTTCTGAATCAGCTGTCCCTAACTTGAAGAAGTCGTCTGAAAAGCCGAAAACAGCGGTAATTTCTCAGATGGTTAAAGAAGTTCGGGCTCAGCCGAAAGCAACGGAACCGGGCGCTGAGCCGTTTCCTCCGGAAACAGCGGATGCTCCGGTGATTCCTTCGATTGACATGCCGGATGATGATGCGCCGTGGATACCGGAAACAGACAGCGTTCCTGCTGATGATCTCGATTGGACAGCGCCTCCGGCTTGGCCTGAAGAGTATTCGGAGGAGGCGGGGGTTTCCGTGCTTCCTCCGGCTCCGCAGGAAAAGCAAAGAGAATATATTCCTTCCGAACCGGTTCAAATGAATGTTTGGCTGGAAGCCGCAGAAAAAATTCACTTGGATCCGGCTTCACAGCCTTTGGTGACCAGTGCGGAACTGAAGAGTTTTGACGGTCAGAATTTGCAGCTCACCGTGGATTTGGAAAAACTGACAGCGCACGATATGGTTGCTAAACTTGCGGCCGAATTAAAGAAGATCCTCGGCAGCGATGTGCATGTGAGCGTCACGACGGCGCCTACCAAGTACCAGAATCTTCGTACGCTTTATGCTCAGAGATTTTTAGCGGAAAAGCAGAAAAAGCTCTCCGAGCTGAAGAAAGACAAAAGAATTCTTTCTTTCATGAAGGTCTTTAACGTCGAGCCGAAGGCTGAAGACTTAGACCTTTTAGACAAAGAAGGCAAAGTTAGAACTATTTAATTTAAAAGGAACCAAAATGAAAGGATTTGGCGGAATGGGTCAGATGGGCCAGATGATGAAACAGGCTCAGATGATGCAGATGAACATTCAGAAAGCTCAGAAAGAGCTCGAGACCATTGAAGTTACCGGTGAAGCCGGCAACGGCATGGTCAAAGTTACGATGACCTGCAAGAACGTCTGCCGCCGTGTCATGATCGACGACAGCCTGGTCGGCGCGGATGCTGATCGCGAAATGCTCGAAGATCTGCTTCTGACAGCAATCAATGACGCTTCCAAGAAGGTCGAAGCCGAAACCAATGCCAAGATCAGCAAGGCAACCGGCGGCATGAAACTCCCGTTCTAATTCAATGGAACAAATCGGAGCAATTGCCGAACTGATTGATGCGCTGAAGAAGCTTCCCGGGATAGGCCCGAGGGCTGCTCAGCGCATTGCTTATCAGCTTTTAAACGGCGACAGAAGTGACGCAAACCGTTTGGGAGAGGCGCTTTTAAAGGCCACCAAGACGGTGCATCGCTGTGCCCGCTGTAATAACCTGACCGATGGTGAGTTGTGCAGTTTTTGCTCTTCTCACAACCGTGACGACTCCCTGCTTTGTATTGTTGAAAGCGTGGCTGACTTGATGGTGATTGAGCAGAGTCTTTCTTATCACGGCCGCTACTTTATTTTGATGGGGCGCTTGTCCCCGTTAAACGGCGTGGGACCGCACGAAATCGGTCTGGACAAACTTCTGGAGCGCGCCGGCGAACCCGAAGTCAAAGAAGTGATTATCGCGACTTCTTTTACCGCAGAAGGCGAGGCGACGGCCTTTGCCGTCTCTGAGCTTCTTTCCAAACATTATCCCCAATTGAAACTCACGCGTATTGCCAGAGGCGTTCCCGCCGGAGCCGAAATCGAATACACGGATGTCAATACCGTGGCTCAGGCAATGCTTAACAGGCGCGTTCGCGAAAGCGACTAAAACGCTTTCTTTTTATTTCGAGCAAAAATTTTTTCTTCCTTAGCGTTATCACTTAGTTAGATTTCCGCACAAACGAGATTTAGGCGGTATTCTTTATCTGTAACTCAATTTTACAAACGGAAGAAAAGTGACGAATACTGCAGGCAACCGAAAGAACACTCCGGCAACCCCGGGGTTTGCGGCTGTATGCGTCCTTTCTCTTAACGGTCTTGGCTTGGCTTTGGGCTTGCTTCGATTGCGCCTTAATGTCGGTTAGGACTGTTTTTGTATATATCGTTTCTTATCAACTAATTCGTAGTTCAAAGACGGTCCGCCAAGCGGGCCTTTTTTATTATTGGGGAATAAAAATGAATAAATTCACACGCCGTACCGTCATCGCAGCCGCTTGTGCCGCTGCAGCTATGACTTTCACGCCGATGTCCTTTGCTGAGCAGGCACCGGAAAAGAAAGACGTGACGATTGCCGTGGGCGGTAAGAGTCTTTACTACTATCTGCCTCTTTCCATCGCAGAACAGCTCGGATACTTCAAAGACGAAGGTCTAAACGTCAAGATCGTTGACTTCCAGGGCGGCTCCCGTTCGCTTCAGGCCGTTGTGGGCGGAAGCGCAGACGTTGTCTCGGGGGCTTTTGAACACACTATTTCCATGCAGGCTAAAAAGCAGCCGATGACCGCCTTTGTTCTGCAGGGCCGTGCGCCCCAGCTGGCTTTAGTTGTCTCCAACAAGACGATGAAAGACTACAAACAGCTGAGCGACCTGAAAGGCAAGCGCGTCGTGCTGAACATCTTCCCGAGTCTCGATACGAGCGTATGCGCGACTTCGGTGCGCAAATTCAACAAACTGGCCTCTTCGCTGCCCGATACCGTCGTGGTGGCCGTGTCGAAGGATCTGCCTTTCGCGCATGCCCGTTTCTGCACGACCGAGGGCATCGAGAATGTCGTGCCCGCATCGGATTTCCGTGCGTCGGGATTCGACGAGGCTTACGGTGTGCTGATGGCCGACGGACCGCTGGCCGGCCTGCTGGCCCGTGCGGTCGTGGTGATCGACAAGGCGGGCCGGGTGGTTTATACCGAGCTGGTGCCCGAGATTACCGAGGAACCCGATTACGACAAAGCCGTCGAGGCAGTGAAAGCGAACTAAACTTAAATAGATAGGATTATGATAAGATTGAATGTTTTTATCCGCACGACGGAATCCAACCGCGAGGAAATACTTTCCGTGGCGAAAGAACTGGTGACCGCTTCGCTCAAGGACGAAGGCTGCATCGCATACGATATTTTCGAGAGTGCGACGCGTCAGGACGTACTGATGATCTGCGAGACGTGGAGTGATGCCAAGGCATTGGCCGCACACGAGCAGGCGTCGCATTTCACGACGCTGGTGCCCCGTCTGCATCAACTGGGCGAAATGAAACTGGAAAAGTTTATTTTCTAAATTTCGGTTGCCGTAAAACGCCCCGCCGCATTATGGATGCGGCGGGGCATTTGTTTTTGCGGCGGATACACTTCGCTTGGATTCATCGCAAGGCCGGGTCTCTGGTCTGTATCTCTTCGGAGTTCCAGAGGTTGTTCTTGTATATATTTCCGTCCTTTAGGATCGGCCGGCATGAACCGTTTCTGCAGTTTGACGATGCCGTGGTTTGATTTTCGGTATTGGCCGGATGCGGGTACGACGCCTTCCGAAATCTCCCGGAAGGTGCGGGGGCGTCGTACAGGCCGTACGCAGAGCGTGTTGCCTATTCGCAAAGTTCATGACCGGTAAGGTGTATGAACATGATGGCGGGGGTCATATCTGATGAAAAAATGATGCTGTAACCAAATAAGTTACAGCATCATGTGTAAATTGCCTTCAAGCGACTTGTCGCGTGTTCTGTGGCGAAAGGATCATTTACCGGTGCGGATGTATTCCAACGCCCGTTCGAGTTGCATATCGACGCCGTTGCGCATCGCCTCCTCGACCTCGGGTGTCTGCAACACCTCGATATCCGGAATGATGCCTATTCCCTCGTGGATCTCGCCCTGCGCATCCTTCATCACGCAGGTCGAGCCATAGACGCTAATTAATGAGGTCTCCCATGCACCGCTGTAGGATAGCGGGAACTCTCCGGTGAGCGGTCCCGTACCGCCGAACGTCCGCTCCCCGACGATGCAGCCGTTCGGAAGCTGACGGACAGTCATGCAGGTCATCTCGGACATGCTTACCGAATAGAGATTGGCCAGTACGACGACGGGGACCTCGACCTTCCGGTGCTCTTCGGCGGGGGAAATGGTGCACGGCACCCACGGACCGTAGTCGAAGCGTCCCAAACCCTCCTTGGTACGGGTATAGCCTACCAGCAGATCGGAGTCGATCATCGGACCGACGATATGTTTCATATCGGCCAGGTAGCCGCCCCCGTTCTCGCGCACGTCGATGATCACGCCCTTGATATCGGGCTCATCGAGAATCATCCGCTGGTAGTTGCGGAGCGCCTGCGCCACGGACCCTTCAGGGTCCTTATTGAGTACCCCGTAGAAACGGAATCCTGTGAAAAAGATATAGGCGACGTCGTCGATTCGGTACGATATGACAGTCATGTTGTCGTCATCGCCTTCGACATCGTAGATTCCCAACTTGAGATCCTCGATGCGTCCGGCTTCTCCGTTGGCATTTATGGTTTCCATGAGATATTCATTTACCATCCGATCATGGGTATAATCGCGCGATTCGGCGTCGATATACCCGGGATAGATGGAGAATTTGTATTCCGTACCTTTGTAAAATGTGATGCTGAGATGATGGTCGATCAGATTTCTGCAGACTTCCGTGAAAAGTTCCTCCATCGCGGCGAGAAACTCCGCTCCTTCGTCGCTGTCGGGGTTTTCGATCCCTTCGAACACTTCATCCATCTCCTCGAAGCGGGGCAGGTATTCGTCGTAGACCCGATCCCAGTCGGTCGGGTCCAGATCCCAGAAACCGTACGAATAGTTCATTCCGTGCCAGAACGTCGTGAACATCTGCGAAGGATATGTCGTGAGCCTAGTTTCGTTGGGGTTTATCAGTTCGGGCGCCTCCTTGCGGCAGGAGGGCAGGGCGGCCGCCATGAAAAGCAGCAGTGCGAGTAAGTATATACGTTTCATAACGGATTATTTATCGGTTTTACCTAACAGAACGCTGCACCCGATCTGTACGACGAACGTCGTGTTGTAGCGCGGGGTGCGGAACTTCATGTAATTTTTCTGCATATCGGTCAGCGCATAATAGCAACGGCCTTCGGCCTGCAACTCGACGCGTGAGGTCACACGGCAGCTTACGCCCACGCCGCCGGCCAGACCCGCCTCGAAGCGGTTGTCGCGGCGCGAATCGAACGGCACTTTTTCGTCGAACTCGTAGCTGTTGTTCGGGGTGATTATACCGTTCGGACTCTCCTCCTCGCTGAATAAGCGATAGGTCAGACCCTCCCGATGGCTTGAAAGCCAGCCGCCGATATAACCGCCGGCATTGAGGAATCCGCGTACGCGCTTTCCGCCGAACGAGAAGTTG
>USHK01000025.1 GCA_900554375.1 uncultured Sutterella sp. | reverse complement strand
ATCTACACGTAAGGAGTCGTCGGCAGCGTCAGATGTGTATAAGAGACAGACCGTGAATAGCGGAGCCGACGATGCCAAACTTGTGGAGACTGTGTCCGCCGGGGCCTTCGAAAATGATACGGAAACGCTTGCAGCCGACAGCCCCGCGCAGGATGCGGTGAACGTTGGCAGAGTCAATGGCAATCATGCCGTCGTAGTCATTTTTTTCTTTGAAGAGTGCCTTGCAGCCGCGTAAGTCGCCGTTGCCTTCTTCACCTAAAGTTCCGACAAAAACGATGTCACCGACGGTTTCGATGTTGTTTTCGTTGAAGCAGCGGATAACTTGCAGCATGGAGGCTAAACCGGCAGCGTCATCGGAGATTCCCGGGGCGCTGTAGATGTCACCGTCCTTGTGAACCTTGCAGTCAGTTCCCGCAGGAAAGACGGTATCGATATGGGCTCCGACGACGAGGGTAGGTCCGTTGCCGGTGCCCTTTCTGCGGCCGATTACGTTACCGATGGCGTCAAGTTTGACATCGGTCAATCCGTACGCTTTGAACATGTCAAGGAGAACTTTGGCTCTTTCTTGTTCATGGAAAGGAGGAGCTGGGGTTTCGGTTAATTTGATTTGGTCGGCAATACGCTTTTCCTGCTGTTTGACAGCCTGTTCAAGGGCAGCCTCGACTTGTGCGTTAGAGCGCAGGTTTTTGATGATTTCTTGGGTATGTTCTGTGCAGACGGGACGCGGATCGGTCATATCTTTCCTTTGAGGTTGTTCTATAAAAAGCAGGGTGCTGGAGTCACCCATAACTCTTAATTGTTTCAGAAAGATGCCGTCATGGGAAGGTGGGGAAGCACCAATAGATCTGTCAGGGAAAGATTTTTGGAAACTTGCGAAATAACGAGATGAACAGATTTCGATAGCCTCGGGAAAGAAAAAGCGGAGTCGTTCCGAGGCTCCGCTTTGAACTGCAAAAAAACTTTAGAGGGCCGTGATTCTTTCGATCTGTTTACCAGGGTCGACCACAATGGCCTTCATGCCCCGTTTTTCAATGGCGTCTTTGCCGTGTTCAGTACAGATGACGGCAGCTCCCTTAGAAACCAGTTCCCCGTTAAAGAGGACCTTACGGCCTTCAATGAAGGAAGCAACAGGCATCTGTGTAGCTAAGTCGTACACGGTGATATCTGCATCTGCACCAACAGAGAGGTGACCCTTGTTTGCCAGACGGAGCATGCGCGCCGGATTCAAAGAAGTCTTTTGTGCAAACTCGCTGAGGCTCAAGATATCGAGTTTTACGAGAGAAAGCCCCTGGGAAAGGATGACGTTGCGTGGAATGCAGCCGCCGTCGGTGGAAATCGCATCTACGACGAAGGAGCCGTCGTCTCGTTTGGCCTGGGCCAAGGCGATGCGTGGGAGCGGAGGATTAATGTTGAAGCTGCCGCCGACATTCGTGTCAGCAGCCTCCCAGCGGCGAAGAGCTTCTTCACCGGTCATCAGATCAGAGTAGCCGCCTGCATCGTAAACCACAAAGGCTTTACCGGCTAAAAGCGCGGCTCGGACGCCGTCTTTGTCTTCCGTGAAACCGAAAGCTCTCAAGCAGTTGCCGGTTACTTTGGACTGGATCTTGCCGTCCTTGTCGCAAGTCAGACGAGTACCGTTCTTCGGAGAGACATAGCTTTCGCAGAAGATGTTGGGATTGGCTTTAAGCAGATCAATTGCAATGGCCGTTTCTTCCATTGCGTCTTTGATGGCGCCGCGGCAGTAAGCATTGATATGGGCTAAGTGCATCGGATAGCCGTCAGCCATCTTCACGGCTTCGATCATACCGTTGATGTTAGAGCCGTTCTTGGTGGTACCGGCGTGCCAGGCAACGTAAGCTCTGCGCTCGAGAGCCGTGCGGATCAGAAGGGAAGAGACTTCCGGTTCAAGGGGATAGTGGCCGCCGAGGAGTTTGACGCCGAGCGCGCCTTCTTCTAAGGATTTATCGATCAGGTCGATCATTTCCTGTTGGGAAGGATTGGCATCCTTGAAGGTAAAGGGAGGAGAGGCGAACTGAAGGATCGCCATGTTAATGCCGACACCATATTTAGGAACATTGTCAAGAATGTTATCCAAAGGACCGGCCATGTCCAGGCAAGTCGTGACGCCGTTCATAGCCAGCATTCTCGGACCGAAGGGAGACCCCCACATTTCACCGAGGTGTACATGGCTGTCGATAATACCGGGTTGAAGTGTTTTTCCTGTGAAGTCGATGACTTCTTTAGCTTCTTCCGTAATGTCGCGCTGAACCTTTGCAATTTTGCCGTCCTGAATAGCGACATCGGCAACCCCGTTGACAGAATTCAGAGGATCGACGACCCAAGCATTCTTGAGAAGTAAGTCGTACATTTTTTCTCCTTAGGTAAATGATCAATAAGATCAATATGTTTTGAAGATCTCTTTAATTTTTTTCCGATCAAGCCCGAACTTCTTAAGGCTTAACTGAAGCAGGACTCTTGCTTTTTGTGGATTTAAAGTACCCGAGGGAATCATACCGTTGAGTTGCCAACGCGTCATCCCTTCGGTAACGGGTCCGCTGCCGGTTCGGCTTGAACGAACACAGACGATGTCCTGAGCTTTCTGAAGGACGGGTTCAAAAACTAAAGGAACAGAACCGTTTCCTGTGCAGCTCAGCACGATGCCTTGGCAGCCTCTGGCTACGGCAGCTTCGAGCAAATCTACATCTTGATCGGCACAGCATAGGAGGGCATAGACTTTCGGGTAGTCTTCGACAGAGTCTCCTTCTTCAACCTCGAAACAAGATCGCGTCGTGTGAGGTTTGACCGACTGGCTTAGAAAATCAATTTGGTCTCCAATAATGTATCCGAACGGACCACTATTCGGAGACTTGAACGTTTCTACCGCCATGCTGTTGGTTTTGACGACGTCGCGCGCTCCGTGAATGGCGCCGTTAAGTGTAACCAGGACACCTTTGCCGACAGCTTTGGGACAGCCGGCTAAGCGCACCGCATTTAAAAGATTTAAGGGACCGTCGGCGGAAACGGCGGTGGCGGGCTTCATGGAACCGGTAAAGACAACGGGTTTATCCGTTTTCAATGTCAGATTCGCAAAGAATGCGGTTTCTTCCATTGTGTCGGTTCCGTGCGTGACAACAAAACCGTCGTAGTTGTCTTTAGATAGCTCGTTTATGAGACGCACGAGTTCGAGCCAGTTGGACAGCTTAATATTGCTCGAACCGATATTGAAAACTGAGAAGGTGGCAATTTCAGCGATGTCATTGAGCTCAGGCAGAGCCGAGACGATCGAATGAATATCGGCGTCCGTAATGCTGTAGCCCGTCATTTGCGTTGCATTCGCGCCGCTGCTGACAATGGTGCCTCCGGTGCCGATGACTGCGATTTTGGGTTTCGTCATGACTGACCTCGCTGGGTTGAGGAGTAATTGTGAAACGGGAAGAAGAACTTCTTCCCGCGATGAGAATGGCCTCTTATCTCATAAAGATGGCAAGGAGGATAACAGCAACGACCATCGGAAGGAAGGTCCTCTTTGCAACATCGAAGGGGTTGGCCTTAGCCAAACCTGCAACAAGAATGGTGATGCCGGCAATCGGAGACGCCGTACGACCCGCGGCTCCGGCCAAGAAAGCCAACGAGCCGAGGCTGTGGACCTGCATACCGAATTCTTGAGCATGCGGCGTGACAGCACTGTTGAAGGCCATGGCGCCTGCGTCGCCGCTGCCCATCAGAACGGAGAGGACGAATGGTCCGATCGAGCCGCCCCATTGTGCAATTTCCTTGGACTGAACCATCAAAGCGATGAGGCCTTTAATTAAGCCGGAGGCAGTCAAACCGGCCGCGAGCACGCCGGCGGCAATGATGATACCCATGATGCTGCCGTAGGAGTCGCCCATACCTTTGAAGAACTGCTTGGAGAATTTCTGAGGGTCGCACATGGCAACGAGCAGGCAGACGATCGTACCGATTAACATGGCTTGTGCTACGCCCATCTTGACAGAAGGAATCCAGAACGTGAACACGAGCATGAGGATGATTGGGATAAGCGGAACGAAAGCTTTGATCGGGCTCGGTTTGAAAGAAGAGGGTTCTGCATCGGAAGCAGGGTTGGCTTCAGCCATTTTTTCGCCCTTGTTGTCGCCTAGCACCCAGCAGACAATGCACAGGCCGATTGCGCCGACAACACCGATCATCAGGGAGTAGACGCCGTGATAGCTGATCAAATCCATGATGGACATGTGGGCCATGTCGGAAACATAAGCATTGTGAGATAAGCCCGGAGAAAGCAGGGAACCGGTGGTACCCATCAGAACGGCTGCTGCAGCGGCGGCAGGCTTGAAGCCGGCTCTAAGCAGCAGAGGAATCAAAGTCGTGCCCACAACGGCACCGACGCCGGCAGCCGAAGGAATAGCGATATTGATTGCAAACGTGAGCAGTGAGGTGATAGGAATCATCAAGATGCCGACGTTACGGATCGGGCGGGTCAGATAATGCACCAAGGAACGGTCGCATTCTGTAAACGTGACGCAGTAAGCGAAACCGGTCGCGGAGCAGATGGCGGTGATCAAAGCGCCGTTGGTCATGGTTTTGGCAAAGGCGTTTAAGCCGGCCATCGGCGTGAGCGAGATGCAGCAGAGAATGAAACCGCCTCCGAAAAGCACCATACGGGTTTCATATTGCTTGATCAACATGTAACACATGACGATCAAAACGAGAATGGCAATCCAGCCGGTGATTGGCATAGTATTTCTCCTTTGGGGGTTCTGGTTGAAAACCTCTTTTGTGGTTTGAGGCTATACCAATATTTTAGGATTCGGTCATGGAAACCAGAGAATAAGATCTATGCCGTTTTGGAATACTTTAATATTTGTAATTGTCCTTTATTTGTCTGAAACTAAAAGGATAATTGAATTATCCGACGGTAAAACCCTCCTTCACCCAAGGCGCAAATTTGAGACTTTCGGGAATAATGTTCTCTTGCACGAAGTGTTTGGCAATTTCGGCAATGACCTCGGATTCCATGACAAATTCTTGTTCACGGCCGATTAAATACACTTCTCGGCTAAAGTTGGGTTTCTGCATTTCTCGGACAATGAAATGAGGATGCATGTGGATATTTTCAAGTACGGTGGTTGGTCGAGAGAATCCCCACCCGATTCCCTGAGAAACCAGCGTGACCAGAAGTGAGTTGGTGTCGACCGAAATTTTGTCCGGAAACCTCAGACCGTGCGTTTTCATGAACATTTCGTTGATTTCGCGGCTCCGCTCTCGTTCCAATACCGAACAAGCGGCAGCCCGCAGACAGCAAGTCGCTGCCACGTCCACTTTTGATTCGGATCTTTCTCAAAAGCTTTGGGAAGAATTAAGACGGAAGGTTCGTGAAAAAGCAGTTTTCGGAAAACGTGTGTCGGCTCGGTGGAAACGTCGTTCGTGATGATGAGATCGAGTTTTCGCTCGATGAGTCTTTGTATCAAGACATTAGCGCTGGCTGTGAGCATGACGACCTGAGATAGGTTGGGCAGAAGATTTCTGAGGATCGCAACGCCTAAATTTAAATGAAGACTTTCCAGAATTCCGATACGCAGAATCGGCTTAATGTAGTTTTTACTTTGCAGTGAAGATAAAGAGCGGGTCATCTCGCCCTTGAGGCCCCGCAGCTGGCGGTGTAGTAAATGAGCTTCCGGCGTGAGCGTTAAAGGACGTGAATTCCGAATGAACAATTCAAATCCGATGGAATTCTCAAACTTGCGAATAATCTTTGAAACTGCCGATTGAGTCATTCCGAGAGCGTTTGCCACGGCAGAGAAGCTTCGAAAATCACAGCACATGAGAAAAACGCGCGTTTCATTGCTTAGTATGGAGTCTGTGATAGCTTTGCCCATGATTGTCCTCGTAAGCCGATTTCCTATCAGTCTAATGAAACGTAAAAAGATTAAGCCTCCCGGAGGAGGCTCAATTATCGTGATTGCTAGTGTTTAGCGTACAACGCAGGGGGCTTCGCCGGCAGGCAGTGCTTCAATGGCACCGATGCGGTAGACGGTTTCGCCGGCAGCTTCCAACGCCTTCTGAGCTTTTTCAGCATCTTCGGCGGCGACGATGACGGCCATGCCGATGCCGTTATTGAAGACGCGATACATTTCATGGTCTTCAATATGTCCTTTCTGCTGGAGCCAGTCAAAAACAGCGGGGCGATTCCAAGAACCGGCTTTAATCACGCACTGAGTGCCTTCCGGCAGCACGCGAGGAATGTTCTCAAGGAGGCCGCCGCCGGTGATATGGGCCATGCCTTTAATCGTGACAGTCTTCATGGCCTCAAGAACCGGTTTGACGTAAATGCGAGTCGGTTCCATAACAGCGTCTGCTAAGGTCTTGCCGTCGGAAAGCTTAGTTGTCCAGGGTTTGCCGGAAACTTCGACGACCTTGCGGATCAGGGAAAAACCGTTGGAGTGGGGTCCGCTGGAGGCGAGACCAAGAACAACGTCTCCCGGTTTGATATGGCTTCCGTCGATGATTTGGCTCTTTTCGACAATGCCGACAGCAAAGCCGGCGAGGTCGTATTCGCCGGCCGGGTACATGCCCGGCATTTCAGCGGTTTCGCCGCCGATTAAGGCGCAGCCGGCAAGCTCGCAGCCGTGGGCAACGCCCTTAACTACGCGCTCAGCGATGTCGACGTCAAGGTGACCGCAGGCAAAGTAGTCAAGGAAAAATAAAGACTTGGCGCCTTGAACCAGAATGTCGTTGACGCTCATGCCAACCAAATCCTGTCCGACGGTGTCGTGACGATTCAGCAGAAAGGCCAGTTTGAGCTTAGTACCCACGCCGTCCGTTCCGGTAACAAGAACAGGTTCCTTGTAGTCTTTGGAAATTTCAAACAAGGCGCCGAAACCGCCGATCGAACCGAGCACCCCGGGGATCAGTGTTTTCTTGGCAAACGGTTTAATGCGTTCAACTAACTCGTCGCCGGCGTCAATAGAGACTCCGGAGTCTGCGTAGGAAAGAGGTTTTGTCATCTTTAACAGCTTTGAGATTGAAGATTGGGAATTGCTCAATTTTAGAGGAGAAAACGCTGACGAACAGCATTTCAGCTCCGGTGATGTTTTGATCCATTGATCTCTGCGTCTCGAGGCTTCTGCGAGGCGTCCTAAAAACAAAAGAGCCGGCATCAAGCCGGCTCTCAGGCACCAGAAAGAATTAGTGGTGTTCAGCGGAAATGATCTTGTGAGCAAGGGCCTTGGCGCTCATTGCGCCGAATGGGCCGCGGCCGTCGGACAGGAAGATTGCCGGTGTGCCCTGGAGACCGAGGTCATCGGCAAGTTCGATATTTTGCTCAATGATCCTTTCTGCATGTTCTGTCGGCATACCTGTGGGCATTTGGTCATACTTCATCCAGCGAATTAGCGCGTCAGCCTGGTCAGAGCTGGAGTAAATACAGCCTGCAATTTCGGTGGACTCTTCACTTAAGAACGGCCAAATGAAGCAGTAAATGGTGACGTTCATTAAGTTGGAGAGTGTTTCTCTACTGAGCTTTTTGCAGTAAACACACATCGGATCCATGAAGACAGCGATCTTACTAACTCCGTCGCCTTTCACTACCTTGATTGCGTTTTGTAAAGGCCATTGCGATTCATTGAATGTCATTGTCATGGAAAATCCTCCGATCGATTCAGCCTAGGATAAACCTGAGGAAAAAAACGGCGGGGATAGGTGTTTCGTTTTGAGTAGCAAGGAGCTAAGCAGGATCATCTCCTCAGTTCAAATAAACCATTAAAATCCAAAAAATATATCAACAGACTGATGCAGGTTAACGATTTGGTTGAATCCGAGAAAGACAAGAAGGAACAAATAAGGGGTCAGCTTCCTTTGGATTTTTTCCCTGAAAAACAGCCGACGCTCGCTAATTTTATTGTGGGGTCGAACAGCGAAGCGGTCGCTGTAATTTCCGAGCTGACGGCAGGAAGCGGACCGCAGTTTACTTACCTTTGGGGATATGAGGGTGTGGGTAAGACGCACCTTGTGCGCGCTTTGGGCAAACAAGCCGAGGGGATCCCAGCTTTCGCCGAAAACCAAACCGTCTACACCGTTGACAATGTCCAAAATCTGACACCTGAAGAACAGCAAGAACTGTTTGTTCTCTACAACAGCGTGCGCGAGCATCCCGGTACTCATCTTGTTGTGACGGCAGACCGCAGTCCAAAGGATTTTGAGAGACAGGGCTACCGTAAAGATTTAACCAGCCGTTTCAGTTGGGGCGTTGTTTTTGAGCTTTCCCCTCTGTCGGATGAACAAAAGCGTCAGGTTATTTTGGACGCTGCATCCCAGACCGGCCTGAAAGTGGCGCCGGAAGTTCTAAACTGGATTGAAAATAATTTTCCTCGAGACATGCATACGATGAGCAATCTGCTCCATAGTCTGGATCGGTACGCAATGTCCGCAAAAAGAGCCGTGACTATCCCGCTGATCAAAGAATGGCTCGAACGCAATCAAGATACAAAGGAAGGTCGGTGAAATACGCGTTTTTTGATTTAGACGGTACCTTGATTCCCGTCGACAGCTCGATCTTGTGGGCCGAGACCCTGCTTTCTCATGTCGGAAAAGACGAAAAGCAGCTGCGCGCCGAACGAATTCAATACGATATTGATTACAAAAACGGCTGCCTGGATATCAATAAGTTTGAAGATTTTGAGATGAAGCTGCTCGCGCGTTTTCCGCGGCGCGAGCTCGATGAACTTAGGGTTCAGTATCTAAAGCGGGATATCATTCCGCACGTACTGCCCATCGCAGTGGATTTGGTCAGAAAATACCACGAGGCCGGTGCTAGAGTTGTGATGATTACTGCCTCATACCGTTACGCGGTAGAACCGATTGCAGAGCTTTTTGGCATCAGCGACCTGATCTGCGCCGAGCCGGAGGAAAAGCCGGACGGAGAGTTTACAGGCCGCTGGGTCAGTGAGAATTTCGCGTCGCAAAAGGTTGTCAACGCCGAACGTTTTATACAAAAGTGCGGCGGCTCGACAGCGGATCTGAAGGAATCGGCGTTCTTTTCCGACTCTATGAACGATTTTCCGCTGCTCGAATACGTGGCGCGTCACGGAGGAAAGGCAGTGGCAACGAATCCTGATGACCGATTAAGAGTTACGGCTCAGGAGAGACATTGGGAAATTCTGGAATTATTCAGCGAACATAAGCTGTTTTAGGGGCTGTGTCCGTACGGAGTACGAGAGTTGGTTAAAGAAGAAGAGGGCTTCAGAGCGAATGTGCCGACAAAAATTCGGAAGAAAGCTCATATTGTTCCGAGAGAAGAAAACGAGATTGACCTCTCGGCCGTGAGTCCCTTTGCGATATCCGTCTGCCAAAAGCTCCAGGACGCCGGGTACAAGGCTTTCATCGTAGGGGGTGCCGTTCGAGACCTGCTGATCGGGGCTAAGCCAAAGGACTTCGATGTGGCGACCGATGCGACTCCCGAAGAAGTCAAAAAAGTCACAAGACGCGCAATCATCATCGGAAGAAGGTTCCGCCTCGTTCATGTCAATAAAGGCGCCGAGACGATTGAAGTTGCGACCTTCCGCGGTTTTGCTAAGCAAGGCGTTACAAAGGATGAGGACGGTGTCATTACCAACGACAACGTTTTCGGAGAACAATACGAAGATGCCGCCCGCAGAGACTTTACCGTCAACGCGATGTACTTTGATCCGATCAGCGGCGACTTGTACGACTACCATCACGGGCTAGATGATATCCGCGATAGAAAAATACGCATGATCGGTGATCCTGCGACACGTTTCCGCGAAGATCCAGTGCGTATCCTCCGCGCGATTCGAATCGCGGCCAAACTTGGTTTTACCATAGACGAAAAAACAGCGGCTCCGATGCATTACATGCAGACGCTGCTGCTTTCAGTTCCGAGTGCACGCCTAGCAGATGAATTCTCCAAGATGGTTTTAAGCGGCTCTGCAGTGGCCTGTATGGAGCTCATGAACCGCTATGACATCAACATTCCGATTCCGCTCTTTGACGTTCTGAAACGGACTTTTGATCTTCCTTTGGTGCGCAAAGGTCTGGAACGCTGCGACGCACGTGTCGCATTGGGTAAATCGATTTCGACAAGTTTTCTCTTTGCCGTGCTTTTGTGGCACGAAATGAAGGAAGAAGTGGCGAAATCAACCGGTAAAACGGCAGGGCAGATTTACGAAGAAGCGGCTAAGAAAGTTGCGGACAGCTACCGCTGGGACGGTCTGCAGTCTCGCTATGTCAGTGACATGGCCATTATCTGGAAACTTCAGCCGAGGTTTCTGGTAAGAAGCCGCCGCGCAGCGCTTAAACTTCTCCAGCATCCGAGGTTCCGCGCCGCTTATGACTTTCTTCTTCTTCGCGCTTCCAGTGGGGACGCTTCGCATGAACTCGCCGACTGGTGGACGGCTTACGAAGGTGCAACGGAGGAAGAGCGCTTGGAAATGAGCAAGGAGGCCGAACAGCAGGACCGCAAAGAGCGCGAGCGTCTGCGGCAGGAAAAAGCCGCTGATGGCAAGACTGAGGAAGATGAAGCCGAGGATACCGAGAAAGAGAAGAAAAAACGCCGCAGGAGACG
>USHK01000024.1 GCA_900554375.1 uncultured Sutterella sp. | reverse complement strand
GTCGTCGGCAACGTCAGATGTGTATAAGAGACAGCGCCGGCTTCGTATGCTTGATGAGCGAGCTTAACCGCCTCCGGCAATTCTTCATCTGAGAAGATTGTATTAAGCGCCATGTATACACGTCCGTTGAAACGATGCGCGAAAGAAGCAAGTCTTTCTATTTCTGACATAGAGTTGCCGGCATTGGCGCGTGCGCTAAAGAGCGGGCCGCCGATGTAGACGGCGTCTGCACCGTGTTTAAAGGCTTCGATGCCGATATCGCAGGTCTTGCAGGGAGCTAAAAGTTCCAGAGTACGGGACGGTGTCATGTTAAGTAAAAAATGAGCCCATCAAAGGAGATGGGCTGTAAGTGAAAATTTTGTCTGTCAGATTAGCGGCAGTGATCGTACTTAAGCAGGTTCTGCACTTCGGTTGAGTTGCCGCGCTGTTTGGCGATATCGTACGGGGCAAGTTCATCGTTCGTGCAATAGTCTTTGCGGGCGCCGGCGTTCAAAAGGAGTTTGACCGTATCGGCGTCTGCCTCTCTAGCCGCCATATAAAGAGGCGTGATGCCGCGTAGGGTTCTTGCATTGACATCGGCTCCCTTGCTGATCAAGTACTTGACCATTTCCTTATTGCCGGAAGTTGCGGCGTAATGCAGCGCAGACCAGTTTTTCGGATTATTAACCGAGGCGCCGTGAGCAATTAATTTCTTGGCAACATCATTGTCTTTAAGAAACACGGCAATCATCAGCGGCGTCTCTTTCAGCGTGTTGGGCTGATCAATTTTGATGTTCTTCTGGTTAAGGAGAAGGTCGATTACCTTGTTTGCGTTCTTTCGAATGGCGAGCATCAAAAGGGGCTCTCCGGCTCCGCTCGTAGTGACGGTATTCGGATCGAGACCTTTGGCAAGCAGAGGAGCTAACGCATCGGCATCGTTTTTAAAAGTGGCGTCCACAGCATCGTCGTAGGTTGTGGCGAATGCGGAAACCGTTAAAAGGCAGGAAGCGGCAAGTAAAGCTAATTTGCGGTACATCATAGTAATTCAGCCTTGCTGAATAATCTGAAAAAGTTTTTGGTGGAATCTTCAGCTACTTTTTCGAGCGACTCTTCGCGCAGAAAGGCGACCTTACGAGCAACGTAGCGAACGTAGGAAGGTTCGTTGCGTTTTCCGCGGAACGGAATAGGGGCAAGGTAAGGACAATCGGTTTCTACGAGATAGCGATCGCTCGGAACCCAGGACGCGACTTCCTGAATCTGAGTTGCGTTCTTGAATGTGACGATACCCGAAAATGACAAATAACCGCCGAGATCCAGCGCATCTTGAGCCATTTTCTTGTCACCTGTGAAGCAGTGGAGTACAAAGCCTGTCGAGCCGGCGTCATGCTCTTTTAACAGACGAATCGTGTCTTCCTGAGCATCCCGCGAGTGGATAATCAGAGGAAGCTTGGCTAGTTTTGCCGCTTCGATATGACGGGCAAAACGTTCGAGCTGAGCATCGTAAGGCGCTTCTTCATAGTAGTAATCCAAACCACATTCGCCGACAGCTACGACTTTCTGCGGCTTTGTCAACTCAACGAGCTCCTCAATCGTTGCTTCGTGATCATCGTCTTTGGTACTCGGATGAACGCCCACGGCATACCAAACGTTTTTGTGGGCGTTGGCAAAATTTAAACCACGTTCGTAGTCCCGAAGTGAAGTGCCGGCAACCAGAGCGCCGGCGACATCAGCTTCTTTCATACGAGCGAAAACATCGTCGATATCGAGCTGAAATTCAGCTCCGTCAATGTGAGAATGTGAATCGATCAGCATTTCAGTCTAAATGTCCGAAATGAATGTAGCCGTTCTCGAAGCTTAAGTAGCCGCCGCGGGAACGACCGTTTTCGAAATCCCAGTCAGGAAGTACCCAGCGATCGAAACGCGAGTCTTCGTTGACGTGCGTATGGTGAGCTGGTCGGTGGGTATGTCCGTGAATAATGATTTTGGTTCTGTATTGTCGTACGGAGCGGGCGACGTCGTTGACGACGACATCCATGACTTCCTTGCTTTTTTCCTGGTTGTCATAGGCGCTCTGATTACGCAGGCCTCCGGCCAATGCGATGCGGTGTTCGAGTTTTTCACCAAGGATTTGGCGCTGAACATCAGGGCTGCGCAGCGTTGCGCGGAACTGCTGATAGTCCGGATCGAGCGTGCACCACATATCGCCGTGGGAGAGCAGGATGTGATCAAATCCGACCTGAACCGGAATCGGATCTGCGATGAGCTGAGCACCGGTCGCTGCGGTAAAACCTTTACCGAGCAGAAAGTCGCGGTTTCCGTGCATTACATAGATGCGGTGCCCGTTGAGGAAGAAAGCCTTAAGGGCTTCCAAAATGTCGGCATAGGCCGGAGCATGATCGTCTCCGGCCCAGAATTCGAAGAGGTCTCCGAGAATGACGAGCTCGGAGAAACGAGCGGCGTCGTTTTTGAGGAACTTGAAAAAGGCCTCCTTAGTTGCCGGTTTGTCGGCAGCTAAATGCAAATCTGCGATAAAGACGGGATTTTGCAGAGGAGGAATTTTGGAGAGACAGCTCTCAGCAGGAACAACGCCGTTGAATGACACTTAGATGACCTCAGCTTTTTCGATAACGACATCTTCGGTCGGGACATCGTCATACCAACCGACTCTACCGGTGCGGACTTTGGCGATCTTGTCGACGACTTCTTGTCCGGCAACAACTTTGCCGAATACGGCGTAGCCCCAGCCCTGCGGTGTTTCGCTCTTGAAGTCGAGGAACTTATTGTCAGCAACATTGATGAAGAACTGAGCGCTTGCGGAATGCGGATCGTTGGTACGAGCCATGGAGATGGTGTACTTTTCGTTCGACAGGCCGTTGTTGGCTTCGTTCTTGATTGGTTCGCGTGTTTCGACTTCGTCCATGCCAGGCTTGAAACCGCCGCCCTGAATCATGAAGCCGGGGATGACGCGATGGAAAATCAAACCGTCGTAGTGGCCGTCTTTTACATATTGTTCGAAGTTAGAGGCAGTGACAGGTGCATTCTTGAAATCGAGTTCAATATCGATCGTGCCGAAATTTGTGGTTAAACGAATCATTTTTCTTTCCTCAGATTACTTTAAAACTTTGACGGATTCGATGATGACGGGGCGAACCGGCACATCATCCATAAAACCCTTTGTTCCGGTTGGTGCGCGGCCAATTTTGCGGACGACGTCCATGCCGGAGACAACTTCACCGAATACGGCATAACCGTCTTTTGTAGATGTGCCGTTCAGGAAGTCATTATCTTTTAGATTGATAAAAAATTGGCTGGTGGCAGAATCGGGATTGTTTGTGCGGGCCATAGCAATCGTTCCGACGGTATTTTTTAAACCGTTTTGATCCTCGAGCTTAATGGGCGCGTGAGTGTCTTTCTGACGCAGGGTGCGGTCAAAACCGCCGCCTTGGATCATAAAATTGTTAATAACACGGTGGAAAATCGTACCGTTATAAAAACCCTCGTTGGCGTACTTAACGAAGTTGGCTACGGTGACCGGAGCGGCTTTCTCATTAAGATCTACAACGATGTTGCCTTCAGAGGTAACGATTTCGACTTTGGGCGCGGCAAAGCATACGGCCGACGCGCCTAGAAGAGCTGCGCCAAAAGCCAATTTTTTTACATTAAACATGGAGTTAAATCCTAAAAAACATTCTGCAGGAGACGCCTGCAGCAAAGAATAGATTAAGGAGTGGTTCGAACCGTGAGATCCTGAGCAATTTGAGCCTTTTCCTTTAAACGCCCGTTCTTAGGAGCGAGGTGCGCTGCCTTGGCATACATTTCGGAAGCCTTGGCAGCGTAAATATCACCCAGATTGGAATAAGTCGTGACGGAAGAGGCGTTATTCATCAGAGCACGTTCCAGAAGATCCTGAGCGCGCCCTAAATTGCCTTCCCCGGCATAAATGACGGCGAGGTTATTGTAGGTATCTGCGATTTCGGGATACTCGCGAATTAGCTGTTCAAATACTCTCTTTGCCTCATCATTCTTCTTTGTTTCCATGAAGATGACGCCTCGCAGGAAGCGAAGATTGACGTTTTGAGGGTTGGCGGCCAATTCTTTATCTGCCAGATTCATAGCATCGGCATATTTGCCTCGATTAATCAGCTGCGAGACCGAACGGGCCGGATTAACGATATCCGGAGTTTTGTCACCGAAGAGCGGAACGCTGTCCTGTGCGGAAACTTGAGCTGAAAGAAGCAAACCGGAGAGGACTGCACAACCGAAAATCAAGGGCAGACGCATATTGAACCTGTACCTATTATTTGAACAAACTTAAATGTTAGTCATGATTCTATGGAAATCGGCTAAACAACGCAAAAATCAAGAATATTTACAAACTGCTGAGGTCAGTTTCCTCCTTCATTAAGTGCTCGGAGCTTTTGAATCCAATGGATAAATTGGGAGCTGCTTAGATAGCGTTTTTCCGACAGTTCTTAGAGAAAGTCTCAAGTGCAAAAATTTATTCGGGTGTGTAATCTGAAACTGACGGAAGGTGATCATGAGACAAGTTTTTCGCCAATTGCCGTGGATCCATCCGCAGATTGATCCGCGAATACAACAGTTTTTCAATCAGTACGGGCGCTATCTGCGTCTTAAGCAGGGCGCATCGATTTTTAACGGCGGTGATACCGGTGAGATCGCATTGGTTCTGAGCGGTTTGGGTGTCTTCTCCTATCCGGATAAACACCTCAAAAATCATTATCTTTCTTTGATTCCTCCAGGCTCTTTGATGGGAGATGTAGACGGACTAACGCACGAATCTGTGAACGTTTACGACAGCGCTTTTCGAGACTCCGAAGTTCGGCTGATTAAAAGAGATATTTTCAGAAATTTTCTTCTCCAAAACCCGGAGCTTTTATCTGCGCACACGCTCTCGGTAATTGCGCATCACGAGTCCTGCATGGAGGCCTTAATCGCCAACTCGACGTTAACGCTTCCCGAACGCATTCAGGTCCTCTATGCAAGCCTGGCAGCTTCTCTGGGCCAATCTTCAGAGCAGAAAGGTTTTGTTTATATTCCGTTGACGCTGACTGCGGTTGAGCTCTCGGGCTTTGTTAATGCTTCTCGGCAATCTGTATCCACCGTTCATACCGAGATCGAGTCAAACGGAGACATCGTGAGAAAGAGAGGCGAGACGCAAGTCGCCCAAAAGTTCATCGAAGGATGTTTTGACTGGCTGGAAAACGGTGCTCGGCCTTCTGTTCGTATTCGCAAGAGACGAGAAAAATCGTCAGCTGCCTGACACTTTTGGAGATCGAGCAAAAGGAGGGCTGAAAAAGTGTCAGCTAGCTGACAACAAGCCTTGTTCATCATTTTTATATTGAAAACATCCTCAAACAAGGAAGAAGAGATGAACAAAAAAATAGTCGCACTAGCCTTTGCTGCTGTTGGTGTATTCCTGATGAATACCTCGGCTGCAGGCGTTGCAGAGCTTCATGCCGCAAAAGGTAAGGACTGTGCTGTCTGTCACGTTGAAGGTAAACCTTTGAGTTCGAATGTATCGGAAGGCTCTTGTCAAAAATGTCATGGAGAAGAGCCGCAAGGGAAGACTTTAGAAATCGAAGGCAAAAAGGTCGCGAATATTCATAAAACGCATTTCGATACCTTCGAATGTCTGCAATGCCATAAAGGTCACAGTCAATCCGTCATCGCCTGCTCCGAATGTCACAAAGGCGCTCAGGGCATCCAAGTTCCTTAATTAGTTAATTTCTCACCAAGGAGATAAAAATGTCAAAAGCTGAACTTTCTCGTCGCGGTTTTCTTAAAGGAACGTTAGCTGCTACAGGTGCAGCAATGGCAGGAACAGCAGCTCATGCCGGCGATATTCCTGAAAAATGGGCTCAGCCGAAATGCAGCGGCTGGAGCTGGGAAAAACCGGCTGCTAAGATCGCACCGCAACAGATCAAAAAGACGGTAGATACGGACGTGGTGGTGATCGGTGCCGGTCTTGCGGGTTTTGCTGCTGCTTTGGCTGCAGCTCAGGAAGGAGCGAAAGTCGTCTTAGTCGAAAAAACACGCGGGTGGAGCTGCCGCGGCGGCCACATCACTGCTTTCAATAGCTCTCTGCAAAAGAAAATGGGCATCGATATCGATGCCGCCGAAATTGTCCGTCGCTTAGTGGCTTGGGGTCAAGGCAGAATGGATGAACGTCTCCTTTGGATGTTTGCCAGAAAATGCGGGGACTGCATGGATTGGGCGATTGATATCGCCGGCAAACACGACACTAATGTGACACTTTGGGAAGGCTATTACAAAGGCCCGACATACACAGAATTCCCGGTCACACACTTCTTTTACAACAAGAACATTAACCTTGACTATACCTACGGCAACTCGGAAGGCATTGGAAATGTGGCACTCATGCCTTGTTTCGAAGAAGAACTGAAAAAGGCCGGTGTAACTTTGATGTATCGGACTCCTGCCGTTCAATTCATTCAGGATGCCAATAAGCGTGTTACCGGTCTCATCGCCGGAAGACCGAACAATTACACTCAAATCAATGCGGCTAAAGGCGTCATCATTGCAACCGGCTGCTACGGTTCTAATGAAGAAATGAGAAAGGCTTTTGCTCCGTATTCGCTTCATGCCGATGCTCAGATCTATTTTCCAACCAAATCCAACACAGGTGACGCTCACATCATGGCGATGCAGGTCGGCGGCGTGATGCAGAAGAATGATAACCATGCTGCAACGGTTCATTTAGAAGCCGGCGCCGGCAGTTACGGTTTCCTGCATGTGAACGCAAACGGCGAACGCTTCATGAACGAAGACGTTAACACCCAATCCAAGTCCTGCTCTAAAGAGCTTCAGCCGCATGGAATTGCGTGGACGGTGTACGACTCGAACTGGACACAGGACGTGAAGAAACAGGTTGACGGCAATCTCGCCGGCGGTCTTTTCTATGGTCAGATGTGGCAGCCTTGGGGGAACGGTTGGAACGTCGAGATCGAAAAAGCTTCTCAGGCTCAGCACATTAAGGACGGAAAGGTTGTTGTTGCCGATACGCTCGATGAACTTGCTCAGAAGATGGGCGTGCCTGTTGAAGCCTTCAAAGCGACAGTAGCCCGCTACAACGAACTTGCAGCTAAAGGCCATGACGATGATTTCGGTAAACGGCCCGAGCTGCTTACGCCGATTCAGAAGGGCCCGTTCTACGCCGGTCGCCTTGTCAGTACACTTCTGGCCATGTCAGGAGGACTTCATACCGATCCGACGCTTCATGTTTTGGACAAGAACGACAAGCCCATCGAAGGACTTTATGTTTGCGGCGCAGCGGGCGGCGACTACTTCGGCTCCGGCGACTATCCGACGATTTGCCCGGGGATGAACCATGGCAGAGCGTTGACATTCGGTCGTTTGGCAGGCGTTATGGCTGCCGGCGGAGACATCGATAAGACGGTAAAGTCGATAGAAATCAAGTGATACTTTGAGAAATAAAGCTGAAACTTAGTTTTCAGCGCCAAGAAAAGTACAAAGCGAAAACCGGAACTCCGGTTTTCGCTTTTGTCTTTGCAGATTCTTGGAAAGTTTTTTCCAAGAACGCTTTCATGTATTCGTTTTCGGATTAATACCGATGGAGAGCGCGGTGCGGAAATCTTTGCTGAGGTTCTGCGCACGGATATTGCGGGCTTGTTGAGCTGCTATGCCGAAGAGGCTCGTAGTAGCCATTGGAGGAGTAGGGGCGATGGTCGTTGTAATGGCCGTGATGCATACAGCCGGAGACAAATGACAACGACAGCAAAGGAAGTATGATTATGAAACGCTTCATAGCGATCTCCTTAAAACAACATCTTCTAATCTACTCAAGCTGTCGGTTATTACAACCGGCGGGTCTGAGGATTTCTACTTATTAACAAGGAATCTCTGACTTTGGTACAGACGGTTTCCTTCTTAGGTGTTAAGGCTTCCATTTGCTAAAATCAATAAATTAAGCTTGGTGCGAGCAAAAGCTGACCTGCTCTGCCTCAATCCGGCTGTTCTATTAACGAAAGGAAGTCCGATGGCCTTAAAAATTTACAACACGCTCTCTCGTAGTGTGGAGCCCTTCAAATCCATTACACCCGGAAAAGTCGGAATGTATGTATGCGGCGTTACCGTCTACGATGACTGCCACATTGGACACGGAAGAACATTTATCGCTTTTGACGTGGCAAGACGCTGGCTCCAAGAGAGCGGCTACGACGTCAAATTCATCCGCAACGTGACGGACGTTGACGACAAGATTATTAAACGTGCGGCTGAACGCAAAATTTTGCCCTCCGAGCTCGCAGAGACCTATACCAAGCGTATGCAGGAAGATCTGGGTGAACTCGGCTGCCTGCCGCCGACCGTTGAACCTAGAGCGACTCAATACATTCCCAAGATGCTCGCTCTCATCGAGAAACTTGAAGAAAAGGGCTATGCCTACCAGGACAAAAACGGCGACGTTGATTTCTCCGTTCGAAAATTTAGGCCTTACGGCGCTTTGTCCGGTAAAAAAGTTGACGAGCTGCAGCCCGGAGAACGCGTTAGGGTTGAAGAGGCCAAGAACGATCCTCTGGACTTCGCACTCTGGAAAAGAGCAAAACCCGGAGAGCCGGAGTGGGATTCTAAATGGGGGAAAGGCCGTCCCGGCTGGCATATTGAATGCTCTGCAATGAGCTGCGATCTGCTTGGAGAAACGTTTGATATCCATGGAGGCGGCCCGGACCTGATGTTCCCGCACCATGAAAATGAAATCGCTCAGAGCGAAGCTGCCAACGGCAAGAAGTTTGTGAACACCTGGATGCATTCGGGTCCGCTGCGTGTCAACGGCGAGAAGATGAGCAAGTCCCTCGGCAACTTCTGGACGATCCGGGATGCTTTAAAAGAAACAAATACTCAGTACGGCGATAAGAACGGTAATGAAACGCTTCGCTTTTTCCTGCTCCGCTCGCACTACAGAAGCCCGATTGATTTCTCTTCCGCCTTGGTTGAAGACGCACATCAGGCGCTGATTCGTCTGTATACGGCACTCAAAAATACGCCGGCCGACAACAAGCCGCTGGACTGGAACGAAAAGTTTGCCGCTCAGTTCAAAGAAGCCATGGACGATGACTTCAATACGGCTCAGGCTGTTGCCGTTCTTTTTGAATTGGCAAAAGAAGTCAATCAAACAAAGTCTCCGGAACTTGCACGCCAGCTCAAAAAACTCGGCGGTGTGCTTGGCATCCTCCAGCTAGACCCGGAAGCCTTCGTCAAAGGCGCCGTGGATTCTGTGGACGAAGCAGCTGTTGAAGCCTTGATCGCGGAAAGAAAGGCGGCAAAGGCTGCTAAGAATTGGGCAAGAGCCGATGAAATCCGTAAGGAGCTCTTAGAAAAGAATATTGTTTTGGAAGATGCTCCCGGCGGTGTGACGACTTGGCGCAGAGCTTAATCTCTATGGCAGAGCAAACCGAAAAACCCGAATGGTGGGATCAAGCTAAAAAGGAGCTTTCCGAGGCTGATCCCGTCATGGCCCAAATCATTATCGCCAATCCTGAAGGATTTCTTGCGACTCGCGGAAATCCTTTTGAAACGCTGCTGCGCTCAGTGATCGGGCAGCAGATCTCCGTGAAAGCGGCCGCTAATATTTGGGAGCGGTTTGAGAAGTCTTGTAAAGAAATTAAACCTGAAATTATCAGCCGCAAACATCGCCGAACCTTGAGAACGGCTGGCTTGAGCGAACGTAAAATTGATTACGTTTTTGATATCTGTCGCTTCTTTCTCGAAAATCCGGATGCAGCCGATGGCTTTCAGCATCGTTCCAATGAAGAAATTATCAAAGAACTTTGCACGATCAAAGGCGTAGGTCCGTGGACAGCGGAAATGTTTTTGATCTTTGCGCTGCGCCGTCCGGATGTTGCTCCGATGCTCGATTACGGCTTTATCAAAGCCGTTGGTAAAGCGTATTTTCCGGAGATCGCATTCGAAGAATGGTCAGCGGCCGACCGAAAAGAAGAAATGTCATCGGTGATTGCCAAATGGGGTCCATGGAAAACCGCCGGCACATGGTATTTATGGCGAAGTCTTAACAACGGACCGATGCAGTACTAAAGGAATAACATGGCAAAAGTCACTTACTTAGAATTTGAAAAACCCGTTGCACAGCTTGAGGAAAAAATTCAGGAGCTCCGCGATATGAGTTCCGGATCCGAAGGTTTGGATTTAACGAGCGACATCAACGGGCTTGAAAAGAAAAAAGCCAAACTCCTCAAAGAAATCTTCAATAAGCTTTCTCCTTGGGAAATGTCGCTTTTGGCTCGCCATCCGAATCGTCCGTATACGCTTGATTACATCAACATGATTTTTACGGACTTCCACGAACTGCACGGCGACCGTGCTTATGCGGACGATCCTTCTATCGTCGGCGGCATGGCTCGTTTTAACGGTGAACCGGTCATGCTGATCGGGCATCAGAAGGGCCGCGATACCCGCGAGAGAACCCTTCGTAATTTCGGTATGAGTCGTCCTGAAGGCTATCGAAAAGCGCTGCGCCTGATGGAAACAGCCGAGAAGTTCTCGATGCCGATTTTTACGTTCGTTGATACTCCGGGTGCTTATCCGGGCATCGGCGCCGAAGAGCGCGGACAGTCCGAAGCGATCGGTCACAACCTTTTTGTGA
>USHK01000023.1 GCA_900554375.1 uncultured Sutterella sp. | reverse complement strand
TCGTGGGCTCGGAGATGTGTATAAGAGACAGTGTCAGACTGTGAAAACGCAGTCTTCGGGATTGATCGGACAGGCTTCCGAGGTATTTTAAGAAATTTTCCTTATCTTCCGGAGCGGCATTTTTGATCTTGACCATGCCGTACTTTCCCCGGACATTTTTTTCAAAACTCGGCCGGTAGGGGAAGATCAAATGCGAGGCATTTTCATCAGCTGCCAGTGTGTCGGACCCGATGACGCAGTGCGCGTCCAGAACGATGGCGTGACCTTTCCCGCATAGGAGAGGGTCTATATCCAGTGAGCGTATGGCCGGGACCTCAACCGCAAGCTGCGACAGACGAATGAGAGCAGTCACAATCGGTTCCGGATCACAGGGGGGCAGTCCTTGGAAATCGCCTAAGAAAGTCTTGAACGGTTCGGAGAAAATCATTTCTTGGGCTTCTTTGAGCGAAAGAGGTGCAAAGTTGAAGACAGTATCTTTGAAGATTTTTCCGTAGAGGCCGCCAATGCGCAGGTAAACGATGGGACCGAAGTGACGTGTCAGTTTCATTCCGATCCGCAGTTCTCTTCGGTTATCCGTATCTAGAGTCTTTTGGAGGAATATGCCGAAGCTGTCTTCGTTTTGACCCAGATGAAGGGCTCGGTCGGACATGTTTTTCCAGGCCCCTTTGAGTTCTCGTTCATTTCGAATCCCGAGGATTACGCCCTTAACGTCGCTCTTAGAAAGGACGCCGTCCATGCGGAGTTTCATAGCGACGGGATAACCTAGGGCACGAGCAGCTTCTATGGCTTCTCCTAACGAGCCGGCGTAAATTCCTGCCGTTGTCTCAAACCCGATGCCGGCCAGCAAACGCTTGCTTTCCTCTTCATAAAGTAAATGACGTCCTTCACGACGTGCAATCTGAATAACCTTACGGGCGCTGACAAAAAAAGCGGGATCGGATGGAATGGCGGAGTAACTTCCGGGCACACCGTCGCTCTTAAATTTACGGAACTGCTCCATCAGACGAATCGCTCGGCAGGCCCCCTTCATGTCGTTCATTGCTACGATGCCGTTTTTACGTAAGTACTTTATCGCCGGGAAATCGGATTCGGTACCGATCCAAACCGTCACGGACGGTTTGGGGGATTTTTTAAGAATGGGGACCAGTTTCTTGGCTAAATCGAGAGAGTCTAGCGAAGGATTTGTCACCACGCTCAGTACGATGCCCGAGCACTCCGGGCGATTGAGGAGGTAGTCAGTTAAGTTTGCGATGGTCCCAGCATCCATGTCCAATCCCATGTTGATCGGGTTGGCATAGGGAAAAGTGATTTTGTATTTATCTCGAAGCTCTCTGGCAACCGAGCTATCCGGCGTTGCCAAGCGCAGGTGATTGTTATAAGCATGATCGGCCAGCAGAGAATCCAGTCCCTTGCTGTTCACAAGTCCATACAGTTCGCCGGAGGCTAAATCTCTACGCATGGCAAAGGCTTGAACCGCGTAATTTAATTCTTTGAGCGAGGTTACCAGGAGGGCGCCGGCTCGTACTAATGCACGTTTCATGACGCCGTCTTCATCTTCTCGGGCACCGCTGTTGTTAATGACAATGTCGGCAGATCCCGGTGTTTGTCCGCCTTTTAATAAGATAACGGGCTTGTTAGCTGCGGCCAATCGGATAGCGGATAGTAGCTTTCTAGGCTGCTGGAAAGACTCAAGGTAAAGAACGATGCATCGGGTTTTACGGTCAAACGCGAGCATATCTACGTAATCGGCTACTGTAAGGACCTGCTCAAAGCCGGGGTCGATAACGTGGGAAAAACCGCACTGCGCATTGGTGACGTAATCAATAATAGTGCAGGACAAGCCCGGAGACTGACTGACAAGTCCGACCTCTCCTGCCGGAGGGAGAGTGGGAAGATAACTAAGGTTAAGGCCTTCAGAAGGCGTCATGAGACCTAGGGACTGGGGACCGACAATTCGTACTCCGGCGGCTGCTGTTTTGTTGATGGCTTCCAAGACCGGCTCTGTCAAGTCAGACTTCGGGAAGCCGCCGCACAGCAGGACATTCTTAACATCTTTTTTAACGCAGCTTTCCAGGGCTTTCACGTAAACAGACGGCGGACAGACGAGCACGGCCAGATCGACCTCTTCTTTAATATCTGTTAAAGATGCATAACACGTTTCTCGCCCGATTGTTTTGTATTTTGGATTTACAGGAAAGAGCTTGGCCCGCGGTGAAGCGCTTTTCGCAATTCTCCAAATCAAAGAACCGAAGCTCCCCGGGCGTGCACTTGCTCCGATAATTGCAACCGAACGAGGGTTAAACAGCGTATGCAAATAGTGATTGAAGTCCATGGTGTTGGCCGCATAAAAAGCCTGAAGGAAGATTAGAGTCTAAATCAGGCGGAAAAGTCTGTAGCGAAGGATGTCTCAAAAATGCCGAAGCTTCTGCAGATTTTTTTCCTTGAGAATAAGATTAAGAAGTCAATGTGCGCTTGAGAAGGAGAGTATGTGAGCGTCGAATCTAGTTCCCTGTACACTGTTTTTATTGACGAAGCCGATCGGCGCGTGTCGGTGCTTGATCAGAGATTACTTCCCCATCGCGTGGAATATGTCGAGCTTAAAAATAAACAAGAAGCAGCGGAATCGATCCGCAATATGACTGTTCGTGGTGCACCTCTTATCGGGGTGACCGGGGCAGCCGGAATGGCACTGGCGGCGGATGAAAACACAAGTACGGAGTTTTTGGCAGAAGCTGCCGAACTGATCAAGAGTGCAAGACCGACTGCCGTTAATCTGAACTGGGCCGTCGACCTTATGTTCAAACGGCTGAAAGGGATGGATCCGGATCGAAGACGCAAAGCAGCTTGGCACTTGGCGGCTGAAATCTGCGAACAAGAGCGGACGATGAGCACTCGCCTCGGTCAATACGCTCAAACCATTATCGAGGCGCTTTATTTGGACCTTGGCAGACCACTGAACATTCTTACGCACTGCAATGCCGGTAAGCTGGCGACGGTGGAGCTCGGGACGGCAACCGCGGGTATCTATACGGCATTTGAAGCCGGCATTCCGCTGACGGTTTATGCTGATGAAACACGTCCTCGGCTGCAGGGTACGCTGACGGCATGGGAATTGAAAGCCGCAGGAATTCCGGTTTGTTTGATTGCGGACAATGCGGGCGGAGAGCTCATGAGAGAAGGCGCGATCGATCTAGTGATTGTCGGAGCCGACCGAATTGCGGCGAACGGAGACACGGCAAATAAAATCGGAACCTACTTAAAAGCTCTAGCAGCAGCAGATAATCAAATTCCTTTTTATGTCGCAGCGCCGCTATCGACATTCGATTGGTCTGCACGGAGCGGAGCAGATATTCCGATTGAAAACCGCTCCGGTGATGAAATACGCTGGGTGCGAGGAATAGATAAACACGGGCACGAGACGGAGGTCTGTATTACTGATCCCACCATCGCAACTGCAAACCCAGGTTTTGACGTCACTCCGGCTCGGTTAATTACCGGATTCATTACGGATCGCGGCGTTTTTGCGCCGGGAGAGTTAAAAGATTTAAGGATGAACACCCATGTTTGAAGATAGGGAAGAGAAGGTCAGAGAGGAAATCATCGACTACGCCTTAAAGCTAAGTCGGGCAGGTCTTAATGTCAACAGCAGCGGCAATCTTTCTGTCCGATTTGATTCACCCGAAGGTAAGGGCTTTCTTATAACGCCGACAGGACTTCCCTACGATGAAACGGAACCGGGAGATTTGGTGAGGATTTTGTTCACGGATAATGGCTGCTATAAAGCGATCGGAAGCAGACAGCCATCATCAGAGTGGAACCTGCATGCTTTTCTTTATCAGGGGCGTCCGGATATCAATGCAGTAGTCCATACTCACTCTCCTTACGCGACGATGCTTTCCTGTTTAGACGAAGCGATTCCTCCGTTTCATTACATGGTGGCGGCTGCAGGAGGCGACACGATTCCGTGTGCACCATATGCGACTTTTGGTTCGGTTGCCTTAGCGGAGGGCTGCCGTGACACGATGGGTAGAGACTGTTTAGGGTGCCTCCTCTCTCACCACGGCAGTGTGGCAGCGGGCCGCAACTTGAAGCAGGCTTACGCCGTTGCCTTGGAAATTGAATCGCTTGCTCGGATGTGGATGAACCTTAAACAGATCGGCGGCTGTCCTCTGATTGATAAAGAAGAGATGACACGAGTGAAAGAGCAGTTTAAGACTTACGGACAGCAGGAGAAGAGCCATGAAGAAGGCTGAAGGGGCGGCGCCTAAGTGGTGTACTCCGGAAGGTTCTCCTATTGCTTGTACGGAAAAAAATAAGGTGATGGCTGAGAATCTTGAGGAAATCAAAGGCTATCTTCAGGACGCTATTGACGATGCTGTTCTTATGGGTTGTTCCGAGGCTTCTTTTCGCGAGGCCTATTTGGATTTGATACGCAATCTGCATTCCCAATATCCTGAGCAGAAAGCTCAGGCCGGAGAAGAAAATGACGAAGATCTATAAACTGATTTTGGTTTGCTGCGCAGCGCTCTTTTTGTCGGCTTGTGCACATCCCGACATGATTAAGCTGAACGAGACGTACGATCACACCGTCAAAGAGCTCGGGACTCCTGACTCTACAACAAGGCTGCCGGACGGATCGATCCGGATTGTTTATTCTATGCAGCCGATGGGGCAGACATCTTATGTGATGATCTTTAATCAGGAAGGAAAGTTGATCTTTAAAGATCAGCTGCTGCAGCAGAAATACTTTAATCAGATTAAGCCCAAAGTCCAGGATAGTCAGGATATTTACACAATGTTCGGGAAGCCCTGCGAACAATGGCACTACAAGAATTTAGGTGAACACACCTATATGTACCGCTACCTTGATGAGTCCGGATTCCCGATGGCCTTATGGGTCGATTTTGACGACAAAGATGATAAAGTTCTGCGTTACGTTTTAAGTATTGATCCCTGGGTGCAGAGGGACGCGGACCAGCGAGATTTCTAAAAGTTTTTTCTAAATGCATCCTCCCCAGCAGCACAAATTCGGATTTAAGGCCTGGATTCCGACGATCGGACTGGCCTTTGCCGCTTTCGTATTTAATACCTCAGAATTTCTGCCGGTCGGCCTGTTGCCGAATATTGCGGAATCTATTCATGAGTCGGTCTCAAAAACCGGCCTTATTATTACAGTTTACGCTTGGGTCGTATCCCTGTTGTCGCTCCCGCTGACGATATTGACTGCAAAGCTGGAGCGGCGCCGGCTGCTGCTTTGCCTCATTGTTATTTTTGCACTGAGCCATTTTGTAGTCTTGTGGGCAGACACCTTTGAGAAACTGATGGGTGCGCGAATCTGTGTGGCGATCACTCATTCGATTTTTTGGTCCATCATGACTCCGTTGGCGGCAAGAGTAGCCCCTTTCGGGAAACAGGCTTTCGGCCTAGCTGCGGTGATGGGGGGCTCGATTGTTGCGACTGTTCTCGGTGTTCCAATCGGAACTCATCTCGGGCAGCAGTTCGGCTGGCAGGGCTCTTTCTTCATTGTCGGTATGGCCGCTGTGTTGGTTTGGGTCATAATCTTTTTCTCTCTGCCCGTATGCACGAGCAATCGCGCCGGTTCGTTAAAGAGTCTGCCGTCTTTGTTTAAACGCCCGGCATTGGTTCAGCTTTACTTGCTGACGATGGTCGTGATTTTGGGGCAGTTCACGGTGTATTCCTACATCACACCGATTCTGATGAATGTCGGACATCTGTCTGAGAACGCCACGGTCTGGTTCCTATTTATTTTCGGAATTGCCGGCATTATCGGAACAGTCATCAGTTCCAGGACGGTTGATAAGTACCGTTCGGGCACGCTGGTGCTTCCTATGCTGATCATGACGGTTTGTGTCGGACTTCTGACCGTGACCTCGTCGCACTTCGGCGCTTTGATTGTCCTCGGTACCTTTTGGGGCGCCTCGATGACGGCCATTTCGATGGCTTTCCAAACACTGCTTTTGGATACGGCTCGAGATGCTGCTGACGTTGCGACGTCGATGTTCTCCGGTATTTTCAACATCGGCATTGGAGGAGGTGCTTTTATCGGAAGCCGAGTATCCGCCGATTTTGGATTTGCGACGGTTCCGTATGTTGCGTGTGCATTGATTGGGGCTTGCGTGCTTGCCTGCACGGCTATTTGGTTCAAGCGCGGATCTGCGATATTGCCGGCTCGCTAAGTAGGATGCCGAAAAAAAAAGAAAAAGGCCCTCCGAAACAGAGGGCCGAGAATCAAAATCGATTCAGATTATTCCTTCTTGTGCTCGTTGCGCAGACGGATGTGAAGCTCTCTCAACTGTTTTTCATCAACAGGAGAAGGAGCCTGCGTCAGTAAGCACTGTGCACGCTGTGTCTTCGGGAAGGCAATTACGTCACGGATGGAATCAGCACCGCACATCATCGTGACGATACGATCAAGACCAAAAGCTAAGCCGCCATGGGGAGGTGCACCGTACTGAAGAGCGTCAAGCAGGAAGCCGAATTTAGCGCGGGCTTCTTCCGGACCGATCTTAAGTGCGTTGAACACCTTGCTCTGAACATCAGCCTTGTGAATACGAATGGAACCGCCGCCGATTTCCCAGCCGTTGAGGACCATATCGTAAGCCTTGGCGAAGCAGTTTTCCGGATCGGTAACGAGTTTGTCTTCGTCGCCGTCTTTCGGGCTGGTGAACGGATGGTGGCAAGCAACCCAGCGTTCTTCTTCTTCGTCGTACTCGAACATCGGGAAGTCGATAACCCACAGAGGTCTCCAGCCTTCCTCAAACAAACCGTGAGACTTGCCGAATTCTGAATGACCGACTTTCAAACGCAGAGCGCCGAGGGAGTCAAAAACGATCTTCTTGCGGTCTGCGCCGAAGAAAATGACGTCTCCGTCCTGTGCACCGGTTCTTTCGATGATGGCTTTGAGGACGTCGTCGGAAAGGTTCTTAACGATTGGGCTCTGGAGACCTTCTCTGCCGGCCTTGACGTCGTTTACTTTGATGTAGGCGAGGCCCTTAGCACCGTAAATCTTGACGAAGTCAGTGTAGCCGTCGATTTCGCTTCGGGGCATGGAGGCACCGTGAGGAACGCGGAGAGCCATGACGCGGCCGTCGTTGAGTTCGGTGGCAGACTTAAAGACCTTGAAGTCAACGTTGCCCATCAGGTCAGTCAGATCTGTGAGTTTGAGCTTGACGCGAAGGTCGGGCTTGTCGGAACCGTAGTTGTTCATTGCATCCGTCCACAGCATGATCGGGAACGGATTGGGCAGGTCGACATTGATGGCTTCTTTGAAGACGGTACGGATCAGCTCTTCCATCAGGGCGCGGATTTCAACTTCGTTCAAGAAGCTGGTTTCAATATCCACCTGAGTAAATTCGGGCTGACGATCGGCACGAAGGTCTTCGTCGCGGAAGCATTTAACAATCTGGTAGTAGCGGTCAAAGCCTGCGCACATCAGCATCTGTTTGAAGAGCTGAGGAGACTGCGGCAGGGCATAGAAGTGGCCGTCATGGATACGAGAGGGAACCAGGTAGTCGCGGGCGCCTTCCGGAGTGCTCTTGGTGAGCATCGGAGTTTCGATGTCGATGAAGCCGTGCTTATCAAGGAAACGGCGGAAAGCCATTGCAGCTTTGTAGCGGAGCTTCATGTTGCGCTGCATGGGCAGACGACGAAGGTCGAGCACACGATAGGTCAGACGTGTGGTTTCGGAGAGGTTTTCGTCATCAAGCAGGAAGGGAGGAGGCGCGGAAGGATTCAGGATTTTGAGCTCCTGAGCCAGCACTTCAACGCCGCCGGAGATGAGGTTTTCGTTGCGAGTGCCTTCCGGGCGAGCACGAACCAGGCCTTTAACCTCCACAACGAATTCGTTACGGACTTTATCGGCAGTTTCGAAGACATCGGGACGATCCGGGTCGCAGACGATTTGGACCAGGCCTTCACGATCGCGCAAATCGATGAAGATAACACCGCCGTGGTCGCGGCGGCGGTGGGCCCAGCCGTAGAGGGTGACAGTTTGACCGAGGAATTTCTCGTCAATCAAACCTGCATATTCAGTACGCATTAAAAACTCCGCAAAAGCGAGCACTTTTCGTGCTCTATCAATAAATTCCCGTTCATTCTAAACAATGGGTACCCAAAATGACAATTCAGTAGTACGTCTTTCGGATTCGGGAGTAAGACAAATCACTTATCTTTTTTAACAGGGCAATTTTCATTGCAATGAGAGGCAGGCAGGGCGGCAGAAGATCCGCCCTTAAAGTCCGTAGCATACCAACCTTTTCCCTTGAGCTCGAAGCCGGGTGCCGAAAGCTGCTTAACCATTGTTTCCATGTTGCATTTGGGACAATGGGTAATAGGAGCGTCGGAGTATTTCTGCAGGACATCCTTTGTGTAGCCGCAGTTAGAGCACTTGTAAGAATAGATAGGCATTTCGCTTAAATAATAAAAGCTAAGAAATTTAAAAAACACGGCGAGGAAAAAGGCTTTTCCTAATTCTTTGGCCGTGCTGCGTAAGCTTGACAATTATAGAGCGGCAGTTTTTCCTGCTCGTCAAACTCAGAGAGAGATTGAAGAGGTTTTGTCAAGAAATGAATAAAAAGGCCCGCGAATGCGGGCCAAAAGATCTAGTTAATCAGAGGAAGGTTATTCGTCTTCGTCCTTTCTGTGGTAGTTGGAGGCCAGCTCAACCTGACGCTGCATCGGAACCGGGGCGTATCCGGCCAGCTCCATAGAGTAGCTGCCGGCACCCTGGGTGATCGCGTTCAGACGAGCGGCATATCCGTCGAGTTCAGACAGAGGCACCGTGCCGGAGATGATCATCATGCCGCCGGCCATGTTGGCGGTACCGGTTACCTGGCCTCTGCGGCTGGCCAAGTCACCGGTGATGTCGCCCATGGCGCTGTCGGGAGCGACGATCTCAACGTCAACGATCGGCTCAAGAATTGTCGGTTTGGCTTTGGACAGAGCGTCAAGCATGGCTTTTCTGCCGGCAGAGACGAAAGCGACTTCCTTAGAGTCAACCGGATGGCTCTTTCCGTCATAGACGACCACGCGAACGTCGTGAATCGGATAACCGGCGACGTAACCGGTATCCAAAGCATCACGAACGCCCTTTTCTACAGCGGGGATGAAGTTGTACGGAATCGCGCCGCCCTTGACTTCGTCAACGAATTCAAAACCGGCTCCGCGTTCACGCGGTTCAATACGAAGATAGACTTCGCCGAACTGGCCGGCGCCTCCTGTCTGCTTCTTGTGACGAGCGTGGCCTTCAGCACCCTGAGCGATGGTTTCACGGTAGGGGATGCGGGGTGTACGAGTGTTGACCTCAAGTTTGAACTGTGCAGCCATTCTTTCAAGGACGCTTCTTAAGTGCTGAGCGCTCAGACCGCGAAGAACGGTTTCATTCAAGGTTGTGTCGTGCTCAAGTTCAAGCGTCGGGTCTTCGGACAGGAGCTTGTGCAGAATGTCGGAGAGACGGCCTTCATCGCCGCGGCGAGCCGGAGAAATCGCTAAGCCGAACATGGGTTTCGGGAAGCTCAGCGGCTTCATCTTGATGTTGTCATGTTCGTGAGAAGCATGAATGACGCTGTCGAATACGAGTTCGTCGACTTTGGCGATAACACCGATATCTCCCGGCACTAGTTCGCGAACTTCTGTGGTTTCTTTACCCTGAAGAATCATCGGGTGAGAAACTTTGATCGGTTTCTTGTTATCGTTGACGAACAGCTGATCGTCACGGCGCAGGGTTCCTTGATGAATACGGAATACACCGACCTTGCCGACATACGGGTCATTAACCACCTTGAAGACGTGGGCAACAAGGGGAAGCTCGGGATCGGACTTCAGTTCGACGTCGTTTCCGTTTTCATCCGTGAAGAGCGGAGCATTCGCTTCAGAAGGATTCGGGAGGTGACGAACCATCACGTTGATGAGGTCATCAACACCGGCGCCGGTCTTGCCGGAGACAAAGCAGATCGGAATGATGTGTCCTTCACGAAGTGCTTGTGTCAGCGGTGCGTGCAGAGTACTCGGATCGGCTTCGCCTTCTTCAAGGTACTTTTCCATAGCGGCGTCGTCGACTTCCACGACTTGTTCGATAAAGGCACGATGAACTTCGGGCACGCTCATGAAATCGGCTTCACCTTCGTCTTTGGAGAAGCAGTCAATCACGCGAGCGCCGTGGTTGGCGGGCAGGTTAATCGGCATGACTTCCTGACCAAAAGCCTCTCTGAGCTCTTCGACCAGACGCGGCAAATCCAAGTGCTCGGCGTCAATCTTGTTGACAATGATCATGCGGTTGAGGTTTCGCTCTTTGGCCCAGTCCATCATACGGCGCGTCATCAGCTGAATGCCGGCGGTAGCGTCGACAACGATGGCAGCTGTTTTGACTGCGTCGAGGGCACCCAACGCCTGACCGACGAAATCGGGATATCCCGGGGTATCAATCATGTGCACTCGGACTTCCTGTCCGTTTTCATTGTCCGCTTCGAAGTGAGTACAGGCAGCACGAAGAGAGTGCTGAACTGCTTTTTCGAGCGGGTCGGAGTCGCAGACGGTTGTGCCCCGTTCGACAGAACCGCATGTAATGATCATGCCCGCTTTAGCAAGAATTCCTTCAGCTAGGGTGGTCTTCCCGCTGCCGCCATGGCCGACTAAGGCAACTGTTCTGAGATTTTCGGTTGAGAAAATAGGCATGATGCTTTTT
>USHK01000022.1 GCA_900554375.1 uncultured Sutterella sp. | reverse complement strand
ATCTACACGTAAGGAGTCGTCGGCAGCGTCAGATGTGTATAAGAGACAGGGACTGATAGTTGACCAATATAACAATCAGGTTGTCACCCAGTTCCAGTCCGCCGGCGTCGAGTACTGGAGATCTGAAATCGGACAGGCTCTTGTTAAGTACACAGGATGCTCTCAGGTCTACGATCGTTCAGACGCAGCGACTCGTGCTCGTGAAGGCCTCCCTGAGAGAAAAGAGGTGCTCGAAGGCGAAGAGCCGCCGCAAGAAGTTGAAATTGTAGAAGACGGCATTAAATACGGTGTTGACGTCCGCATGGGTCACAAAACCGGTTTTTATGTAGATCAGCGCGACAACCGCGCTTTAGCCCGCAGGTTGGCCGAAGAATATAAGCGGGTTCATGGCAGAGGAATGAGAGCGCTGAACTGCTTCTGCTACACGGGCGGTTTCTCCCTAGCACTCAAAGCGGGTGGAGCCGAGGAAGTCGTCTCCATCGATTCTTCTGCAGATGCGCTTCAGATGGCTCAGGAAAATGCCAAACGCAACGGTTTTGACGACGGCTCTATGAAATGGATTGAGGCCAACGTTTTTGAAGCGCTAAGGGAGTTCCGCGATAAAGGAGAACAATTCGATCTTGTCATTCTCGATCCTCCTAAGTTTGCTTCCAGCCACCATCATGTCGACAAAGCGGCCAGAGCCTATAAAGACATAAATCTCAATGGGCTTCGAATCTTGGCTCCCAGCGGGCAGCTCCTTACCTTCTCATGCTCCGGAGCAATCGATGTGGACTTGTTCCAAAAAATCGTGGCCGGGGCCGTCATAGACTCCCGCGTGGAAGCCTGGATGATTGCTCGTCTTGGGGCAGGAGTTGACCACCCTCTGTTGATGACACACCCTGAGGGTGAATACTTAAAGGGATTGCACCTCCTCTCGAGGGGCCGAGTCTAGAGTGCCAAAGGCAGAAATCTCAAGATTTCTGCCTTTTAACTTCTTGAAATTCAAAAAGACTATTGCAATCTCCTCCAGGTTGCTGTATAACCCACTTTCCCTTATTGGTTGCTTGTGATTTAGAACCTATTTTTAATGCTCGGAGGGGCTATGGAAGATTTAATTCCGGTCACAATTATCACCGGCTTTTTGGGCGCAGGAAAAACGACGCTCCTTAACCGCATTCTCACAGAAGAGCACGGCCAAAAAATTGCCGTGATCGAAAATGAATTCGGCGAAGAGAGTATCGATAACGATCTTCTCGTACAGAGCGAAGACGAAGAAATCATCACAATGAATAACGGCTGTATTTGCTGCACCATTCGCGGCGATTTGGCTGAAAACCTTATTCGTCTGATGGAGCGCAAAAAAGAAGGGAAAGCTAACTTCGACCGCGTCATCATTGAGACCACTGGTCTGGCTGACCCGGGCCCCGTTGCCCAAACTTTCTTCATGGACGAGGATGTTGCCCAGTTCTACATGGTCGACGGCGTTATTACGGTAGTAGACGCGGTTAACGGCTCCAGAACTCTGGATGAGCAAGCACCTGCGCAAGCCCAGGTCGGATTTGCCGACCGAATCCTTCTCTCCAAGGTAGACTTGGTTCCACCCTCCGTTATTGAAGATTTGTCTGACCGCCTCCATCACATGAATCCTCGTGCTCCGATTGTGGAGTGCAACATGGGCAATGTTGACATCAAAGAGGTTCTTGACATTCGCGGCTTCAATCTCGATTCCGTTCTTGAATTAGATCCGGACTTCTTAAAAGAAGCTCATGAAGAAGGTGAACATCATCACCACCATGAGGACGGCTGCAACTGCGGCTGCCATGATCATGAGCACGGCGAGCAATGCGAATGCGGTGATCACGACCACGATCATTGCGAATGCGGACATCATCATCACCATGCCCGCCATGATGATGAGATTGCCGCTTTTGTTTTCGAGTCCGACAGACCGTTTGATCCGGCCCGGCTCGACAATTACATGAGAACGCTCACCCAAGTTTACGGGCCGGACATGTTGCGCTATAAAGGGGTGCTTTACATGACCGGCACTGATAGGAAAATGATTTTCCAGGGTGTGCATATGCTGATGGCGGCTGATCTGGGGAAGCCTTGGGGCGACCAGAAACCGTCTACAAAAATGGTATTTATCGGCCGCCGCCTCCCAAAGAAGGCGATTATGCAAGGTTTGGAAACTTGCTTGGCTTAACCAACCTGACTGCCTATAGGAGATGAATTCAATGGCGACAAAAAAGAAAACAACTGTCGAAACTGATAAGCCGGCCAAGACAGTTAAGCCTGTAAAAACGACAGCAAAAACAGCGAAGACCGCTGCGACTAAATCTGCTGCCAAGCAGCCCGCAGCACAGGTAAAAGAAGCCGGGGCTTCTAAAGGTGCTGCCTGCAACAAAGCACTGAAAGAAGCGGCCGAGCTCGCTCCCTTGGTTCAGTCCGCTAAGGACGGAACCGGAGAGAACACTTCTGTTGAAGATGCACAGAAAGCTGCCGAATTCCTGATGAACAATTACGAAAAAAGTTCAGAAGAGAAGATTATCGTTGACGGCATTGTTATTCCGACACAAGCTGAACTGCTCAATATGCCTGAGTCTGATTACATGAACGAAAGACAACAGGCTTTCTTCAAGCACCTTCTTCGTGAACGCGAAGCCCAGCTCCGCAGTAATGCTGGTGCCACAGCAGAACACCTGCGCGACAACACCATCATTCCCGACATGGCTGACCGAGCTACTATCGAGGAAGAGCATGCGCTTGAACTGAGAACTCGTGACAGGGAAAGGAAGCTTCTGAAAAAAGTTCAGGAAGCACTCCAGCGTCTCGAAAAAGGCGACTATGGCTGGTGCGAAGAAACAGGCGATCCGATTGGGATTCCCCGCCTGCTAGCCCGTCCTACAGCCACACTTTCTTTGGAAGCTCAGCAGAGACGTGAACTTCGTCAAAAGCTCTACGGCAATTAATACAGGCTACTAAGTCGAAAGCCGGACCTCCATGCGGGAGCCCGGCTTTTCCTTTTTGGTCAGAAACTCAATTCAACGGAGTTGCTGAATAATCACCTGCTTTAGCCAAAGCGGCATTAACGTCCTCGATCTTCAGTGGCTCCTTGACTGTGACCACTGCAATAGCCGGGGATAACGTTACTTCAACTTTTTCACACAGAGGTTCAAGCGCTTTTTTAACGCGAGCTACACAGTGCATGCAGTGAACGCCGCTGAGTTCAAAACTTTGTTCCATATGATTTACTCCTATATGTATTCTTCAAAGGCATTCTAGTCTCCCACGGTGATACCATTCACTAACTTTGAACCCATTTTGTTGACTTACTTCAATGAATACGCTTAACAGTCAGTTTGTTCCCGCGCAATTAAAGGCAGAGATCCTCTCTGAGGCTCTACCTTTTATTCAAAAGTTTCACGGCAAGACGATTGTGATTAAATACGGCGGAAACGCCATGACCGAAGAACGTCTTCAGAGAGCCTTCGCTCGTGACGTCGTCCTCCTGAAGCTCGTCGGAATGAATCCTGTTATCGTCCACGGAGGTGGCCCTCAAATCGGCAATGCGCTGCGCAGAGTCGGAAAACAAAGCGAATTTATCCAAGGTATGCGCGTAACAGATGCCGAAACTATGGAAGTCGTGGAATGGGTCCTCGGCGGTCAGGTACAAGGTGATTTGGTTACACTGATCAACAGCTTCGGAGGCCAAGCCGTTGGACTAACCGGGAAGGACGGCGGTTTGATTCGAGCGAAAAAACTAAAGCTGCAGGATATTCACGATCCTACCGTTTTCTATGATGTCGGTCAGGTAGGCGAGATCGAGTCGATTAACCCGGCAGTTGTGAAAGCCCTGCAGGAAGATGCCTTTATTCCCGTAATTTCCCCTATCGGCGTAGGAATCGATGAGCTCTCCTACAACATTAACGCCGACGTGGTGGCCGGCAAGATGGCCGAAACGCTTAAGGCCGAAAAACTTGTCATGTTAACCAATACCCCGGGCGTCCTGGACAAGGAAGGAAATTTAATTACCGGCCTCACCTCTCAGGAGATTGACGCTTTATTTGCCGACGGTACAATCTCGGGCGGCATGTACCCGAAGATTTCATCAGCACTCCAGGCTGCACGCAACGGCGTAAAAGCCGTACACATCATTGACGGCCGCGTTGATCACTGCCTGCTGCTTGAAATCTTAACCCCTCAGGGCGTGGGCACAATGATTAAAGGTTAAGACCGAAAGATATTTATGGATGCGTCAACAGAAATAAAAGCTAGGAAAAAATCATCCGACCGAAAGCTCGAGATCCTGCGTACTCTCGTTCGAATGATGACGGAGTCGGAGAATAAACACATTACGACGAAGTCTTTAGCCGCCGAAATTGGAGTGTCTGAGGCTGCTCTTTATCGCCACTTTCCGAGCAAAACCAAGATGTACGAGGAGATCATCGGCTTTGCAGAAAATTATGTCATGACAGCCGTCAACAGCATTTCCTCTTCGGAATACTCCGGTTTAGAACAAGCCAAAAGGCTCTTTTTAATGCTCACTGATATTAAAGCCAAAGAACCTGGACTCGTTTTCTTGTTCTGCGGAGACTCTCTGACGTCTGAAGATCGGCGCCTGCAAATCGAACTCAATAAATTCTACGGACAGCTTCAGGCCGTCTTTAAGCAGTCCCTCCGTTTGGCAATTGCCCAACAAGAGGTTCCGGAAAACTATGACATCCTTACCCGCGCCAACATGCTGGTTGCGCTTATCCTCGGTCACTGGCTGAGGTTTGCAAAGGGAGATATGTCGGGCGGCGCCGTGGATCCAGAGAAACAGGTTTACCTGGTCCTCGGAAAGTAATTTCTGCTCTTCAAACAACGCGGCCTCGGAATTTCCGAGGCCGTGCTGCTTGGAGTAAAGCCCTGTTATTTCACAGGTTCAATTTTCATCTTAATGCCGCCTTCGAGCTGAATCTCTTGCGCGCCGACAGGAGACTGCTTTTTCTTGGCATCCTCTTTCTTCAGATACGCAATCGCCTGATTCAGCTGGTAGTCATCAGGATCACCATATTTATAGAATTTAGGAGCTTTCTTCGGTTTGGCAGAAATCGGCTCTACGGTTTCTTTAATCCCTGAAGCGTCCGTCTTTGCTTCCGCAGCGGGCTTCTTCACATCCTTGGATTTATCGTCTTTGGCATCCGGCACCTCTAAATGATTTGCCAGATCAGCCTCACGAATATCAAGATCAAGGAAATTGCCTTCCGCCGTATCCTTTACCTCAACATCAGGAGAAATTCCTTTAGCCTGAATTGAGCGTCCGCTCGGTGTGAAGTATCGAGCTGTCGTCAGCTTAATGGCCGTATTTTTAGCTTCTCCTCGAAGCGGAATAACCGTCTGGACCGAACCTTTTCCGAAGGACTTTGTGCCCATGATCGTAGCTCGTTTATGGTCCTGAAGAGCTCCGGCAACGATTTCGCTAGCACTTGCGCTTGCCCCGTTCACAAGAACGACAATCGGCATGGTCTTGGTAATGGCAGGCAACTTAGCAATCGCCGCATCTTCCTTCACAACCTGATAATCCTGAGCGGTCGTGAGAAATTCTTTTTTGGCGTCTGCCGTCTGGCCCTTTGTGGAAACAACAAGGGTTCCCTTAGGAAGGAAGGCTGCGGACACGCCGATCGCTGCATTGAGCAAGCCGCCCGGATCGTTGCGAAGATCAAGGACTAAACCGTTCTTCAGATTACCGCTCTTGTATAACGCTTCCAGAGCTTTAGCCAATTCACTGGCCGTTCTTTCCTGGAACTGAGAAACACGGATGTAACCGATGCTGTCATCTAGTGCCTTCGATTTAACTGACTTCACCTTGATGACAGCACGCACTAATTTGACTGTAATCGGTGTTGAGGACCCTTTGCGAAGTACGGTCAGCTCGATCGGAGTATCGGGCTTTCCTCGCATCATCTTCACGGAGTCGTTAAGCGGGAGATCCTTGACGATTTTACCGTCAATTTTGAAAATAATATCTCCCGCACGCATATGCGCACGAGCCGCCGGCGTGTCATCAATCGGAGAGATAACTTTTACGCCCGAAGGATCGGAACTGACTTCAAGTCCGAGACCTCCGAATTCTCCGGTCGTACCCTCCTGGAGTTCGTTAAAAGCGCTTTCATCAAGGTAGGCAGAATGCGGGTCAAGCCCCTGAAGCATGCCGGAGATGGCTTCCTTCATGAGCTTTTTATCCTCGACAGGATCAACGTAGTACTGTTTTACCGCACCGTAGATGTCCGTAAACTGTCTGATTTCATCGAGAGGAAGAACCGTTCTAGCAGCCCTCTCGGGACCTGCGAGAGAGGCGCTGATCAGTGCTCCGGCAATCATGCCGCCGGTCACAAGAAGCAGACCGCGTACGCTATTTTTCATATGTTTTGATTTAATTAAATTATTTCTTTAAATCAAAGAATTGTAAGACTATCAAATATTAAGCCAGCCTGTTGGGTCAATTGGTTTCCCATTGTGACGCAATTCAAAATACAAAACCGAAACTGCCCCTTCATTTTTACCGGCGCGGGAAATAACGTCGCCGGCCTTGACCTTGTCCCCGATATCCTTCTCCAACGTAGCGTTATTGCCGTAAACGGTGAAGTAACCGGCACCGTGGTCCAAAATAATAATGTTACCGTAACCTCTCAGATAGTCTGCGAACACCACCTTTCCATCCCTTACAGCATGAACACCCTCATCCCTGTTAACGCTGAAAACGGTGCCCTGCCACCGATCTGTCTTTCCGGATACGGTGCGCTTTTCACCAAAGCGTGCGACCACTTTACCCGGCACGGGATTCATACGAGGTCCTGAAGTCAAGAGAGATCCCCGAACGATCGGTGCAGAGGCTGCCTTTGTTTGCCTGCTGCGCTTTTGCGCTGCGACAGCTTTTCTTTGAGCTGCCATTTCTGCTTCAGTCTCTTTCCTCTGTAGCGTGGCGATCAAATTTCCGAGGCGCTTTTCGTCATTTTGAAGCCGCTTAAGCGTCATTGTCTGCGAGGCAAGTTCTCGACTGAGTTTTTCCGCCGTCGCTTGCCGCTCTCTGCGCTCCTTAGTCAAACGGGCTTGTTCGCTACGCTCATCCTGAAGTGTTTTTTGCAGAGTATCGCTTGTTTTCTTTGAACGCTCCAGCGCTCGAGTAAGTTCATTCTGATTTTTTTCAAGTCTACGAATAGACTCCGTAGACTTTTTTGCCAGCAGGGACAGCATCATGTTTGTTCGAGCCTTCTGGTTCGGATCCGAAGAAGCCCAGTGAGGCTGTCTTTGCTCTGTCAGAAGTTCAAGCCTCTGACGATTAATCTCTTCTAAAATTTTCTGCTCGTGCGAAAGTTCGTTTTCCAGACCGAGCACGGTCCTTTCCTGACTCTTAAGCGTTCGCTCGGTTTTTGCTCTCTCTCGGCGCAGCTTCTGCAGAGACTGTCGGACTTGTTTGATTTTGGCTTCCGACAGTTTCATCTCTCCTTCCAGCTTATTTTTCACAGAACTTTTCTGAGAGATAGAAGAACGAACTTCTTTGATCCGACTCTGAGTTTCCGCTCGCTTAGCCTCTATCGCCGTTTTGTCTGCTGTTGAATGCCGAGAAACAGCCTTAAAAGAACTTCTTGCTTTACCGACAGACGACTTCTTGATCGTTTTTTTTGCCGATTTCTTTGGCGTTTGGTTAGGAGTCGTGCGAAGCTTAGCGGTTTGTTTCGCGGCAGACGCAGACCTTCCCTGCGGCTCAGGCGCCGCCGCAGATACAGGCTGGAAAGCAAAGGCAGCCAAAGCGAGCAAAACCGCCGTGGCTGCCGAAAAACGAATTTGCATCAGGATGGTTTTATTTACCGGCTTTGCCTTGAGCTGCTACAGCTGCCATTTTCTGCTTAATCGCGTCCTGATCGCCAAGGTAGTAGCTGCGGATCGGATGCATATTTTCATCTAGCTCATATACCAAAGGAACCGCAGTTGGAACGTTTACACCCACGATATCCTTATCGGAAATGTTGTCTAAGTGCTTAATCAAAGAGCGGAGAGAGTTGCCGTGTGCGGTGATTAGAATCTTGCGTCCGGCTTTAATGTTCGGAACAATCTCATTTTCCCAGTAAGGAACTACTCGGGCGACGGTATCTGCGAGACATTCCGTCAAGGGAAGCTCTTCTGCGGGAACGTGTTTGTAACGCGGATCAAATCCCGGCCACATCGGATTATCTTTTTCCAGTGCAGGAGGCGGTACGTCGTAAGAGCGTCTCCAAATCAACACTTGCTCATCACCGAAGTTAGCTGCGGTTTCCTTTTTGTTCAGTCCCTGAAGTGCACCGTAGTGACGCTCGTTAAGTCGCCAGTCATGAAGGACGGGAAGATACATTGCGTCCAGCTTGTCCAGCGTAATCCAAAGTGTACGGATGGCTCTTTTCAGCACGGAGGTATAGCAAAGATCGAACTCGTAGCCCTCGGCCTTTAAAATTTCTCCAGCTCGAGCGGCCTCTTCTCTGCCTTTCTCCGTCAAGTCAACATCGACCCAGCCGGTAAAACGATTTTCGAGATTCCACTGACTTTCACCGTGGCGCATTAAAACGATTTTGTACATGGTCACTTCCAAGCGAGTACTGACAAAGAGTTAATTTTATCAGTGTAGCGCGCATAAACTCTTGCTCATGCCAAAAGTCGAAAAAATCTTCTTCTAATTCTCAGCGATTCAATTATTTAGTTGGATTAAAAAGTTCAGTTAGATATAATCCCCTCTTTAGCATCCTCAAGGCGTTGCCCGAGGACCCAGGTTTACTCTTTTTGTTTCTCTCAAACATGGATTTCATTACTGAAAACATTCTGCTGATCATTACTTTTGTAGGTTCGGCAATTCTTCTAGCTTTTCCTTCTCTTTCTAAATCCAAAAATTCAGGATTAAGTCCTGCCGAAGTCGTCATCCAAGTTAATGACAAAGATGCCCAGCTCGTTGACGTCAGAACACCGAATGAATTCTCCAAAGGCTCTTTAGCAGGAGCCGTTAATATCCCGGCAGCCGATTTGGTCTCTCGCCTGGAAACGCTTGATAAAAATCGTCCTGTTATCCTCGTCACACAAAACGGCAGACGCGCTCAGCAGGAACTGAAGCAATTCAAGAGCAAAGGCTTCTCCGATGTCTATGTTCTAGAAGGCGGCCTCGTCGCATGGCAGGCAGCTAAGCTTCCGCTCACCGGCTTGGAAATTAATCGCCGCAGCAATAAAAAGAAAAAGGCCTAAGGCTCATCGAATTAACAACCTAACTCGTACTTATCTGTAAAGGATTAAAAATGGCAGAAAACGAAAATACCGCTCCTGAAGCAGCACCTCAGGAAGAAGCTCCCCAGTTTGCCGTTCAGCGCATCTACCTGAAAGACGCTTCTCTAGAAATGCCGAATGCCCCCGAAATCTTCTTGGCTCCGGAAGCTCCTCAGGTTGACATCCAGCTCGACGTTTCCGAACATGCTTTAGCTCAGCCGGACCTTTATGAAGTAGTTGTCCGCGCCACTGTCACGGCCAAAACCAAAATCAACAACGAAGAACGAACCGTTTTTCTGGTTGAATGCAAACAAGCCGGTATCTTTCTTCTGAAAGGCTTCCAGGAAGAACATAAAACGATGGTTCTCGGCATTACCTGCCCCTCTACGATCTACCCGTACCTCCGCAGCAATGTCTCCGACCTTCTGACTCGTGCCGGTATGCCGCCGGTTTACTTGGGTGAAATCAATTTCGAAGCTTATTTCGCTCAGAGAATGCAGGAGCAGCAAGCTGCCGCAGCCCCTGAGGACAAAACCGTCCAGTAATCAGCTGCCAAGTTAGCTTCTTTAAAGCCGTCTTCATTTCGACATGGAGACGGCTTTTCTGTATAGGGGTTCGGAAAATTAGATTCCGCCTTCAAATCCGCACTGACGCCATGCCTCGTAAACAGTAATGGCCACGGAATTTGATAAGTTCAAAGAACGGTTATTAGGACGCATCGGCAGGCGAACCATATGCGCCGGATCAAACAGGGCCCGGATCTCCTGAGGAAGTCCTGAGCCTTCGGAGCCGAATACAAACCAATCGCCGGGTTGAAACTTAACTTCCTGAACCAGCTGCGTCGCCTTAGTTGTCATGGCAAACATGCGGCCGCGGTCGGGCTGTTCGGCCGCTAAAAAGGCATCGTAGTTTGGAAAACGTTTAATGTCGGCATACTCCCAGTAATCCAAACCGGCACGCCGCATATGTTTGTCCTCAAAATTAAAGCCTAACGGTTCAATTAAGTACAATTTGCAGCCTGTATTCGCCGAAAGGCGAATGATGTTTCCCGTATTTGGAGGGATCTCAGGGTGCACTAAAACTATATTAAACATCCTTGTCTTCTTTTAAGTAAGTCTTCAAGCTCGCAAAGGCCTTCTTCTCAAGCTGTCTCACTCTCTCCTGGCTAACGCCCATCTCTCTGGCAAGTTCTGCGAGCGTAGCGCCCTTTCCGCCTTCCTGATCGTTGTACAGCCACCGGGCCTCAATAATGCGCCTCGAACGTTCATCAAGTTTTTTAACGGCTTCAGGCAAGCGGTTCTCTATTGTATTTTCATACATTCCGCGTGCAAGCGTATTTTCTGGCGTATCTCGCTCATCTGTCAGCCACTCGGAAGGAGCGGTCCCTTCGTCTCCGTTACCCGGTTCATCTAGCTCAACATCTGATCCGAGCATCCGTTTTTCCATCTCGAATACCTCCGCAGGTTTTACATCTGTCTCTTATACACATCTCCGAGC